>JAYVRQ010000144.1:0-7375 GCA_043776145.1 Chthoniobacteraceae bacterium | reverse complement strand
GCCTGCTCCTGCTGCTCCCGATTCGTCTGTCCGCCGAGCCTCCGTCTTTGTGGGCGCGGGAAAATTTATTCGCGTGGTGCATCGTGCCGTTCGACGCGAAGAAGCGTTCACCGGCGGAGCGCGCGGAAATGGTCGTCCGGCTTGGTTTTCAAAAAGTCGCCTACGACTGGCGGGAAAACGACGTGCCGCATTTCGAGGAGGAAATTCTCGAATACCAAAAGCACGGCATCGAGTTCTTCGCATTCTGGGATCAGCACGAGCAGGCGTTCGCGCTTTTTGAAAAATACGGACTGCATCCGCAAATCTGGGTGACTGCGCCGAGCCCGAATGCACCGACGCAGGAGGAGCGCGTGAAGCAGGCGGCGGCGCAACTTCTCCCCATCGTCGAGCGCACGCGCAAGCTCGGTTGCCGGCTCGGGCTGTACAATCACGGCGGCTGGGGCGGCGAGCCGGAGAATCTCGTCGCCGTCGCCGAATCGCTCCGCAAGCAAACCGACGCGGGCCACGTCGGCATCATCTACAATTTTCACCACGGCCACGGCCACATCGCGCGCTTCGCCGAGTGGTGGAAACTCATGCAGCCGCTCGTGCTCGCCGTGAATCTCAACGGCATGGAAATCGGCGGCGATGCGAAGGGGCGGAAGATTTTGCATCTCGGCGAGGGCGACCGCGAGGTGGAGATGATGCGCGTCATCGAGTCGAGCGGCTGGCGCGGGCCGGTGGGGATCATCGACCATCTTCCCGAGACAGACAGCGAGGAAACGCTGCGGAACAATCTGCGCGGACTCGAATGGCTGAAGAGCGAATTGGTGAAGCCGGGAGCGGGCGGCGCGAAACCGTTTTGACCGGACTCGGATTCCCCGATAGCGATCAATCCCGCCCATTTCCCATGCACCTCCCGCGTCTTCTCGCCATCGGACTTTTCTCCGTCGTCTGCCACGGCGCTCCGCCAAATGCCGTGGCTCCGGCTTCCGATAAAAAAGCGCCCGTGGTGCAGCGATTGAAGGCCGCGATCAGCACGCCGCTTTTCATCCAGGGCGTCGGCATGAACACGCTCGCGAACGTGACGCTGACGGCGACCGCAGTCCCGACGAAGCCGGACGCGCCGGGCGTGGTGACGTTCGTCCCGCCGCTCGGCCCGCAGGGGAAGGCGGTGCTCGATTCCGTCTCGAAATATCTCATGTCCGTGCATCACGGCTGGCCCGCCGGGCACCGGATCGACATCGCGTTCAGCGTGCCGATCGCGCCGGATGACACAGCGGCGGCGGGGCTCGCGACCGCGACGCTGCTCGACTCGATGTTCGGCGGATGGGAACCCGATCCGAAATGCGCGGTGGTCGGGCATCTGGAGGCCGACGGAAAAATCGTCAGCGTCAGCAGTGCGCTCTCCCGTCTGCTGACGGTGATGCGCGCGGGAGCCACGCGCATTCTCATGCCGGAAAAAAACGTCTCCGACGCCGCGATCGATTGCATGGTGAGCGAGGGGGCGAATGGATTTGGCCGCGTGCAAATGCTGGCGGTGAAAGACTTCGAGGAAATCCCGCAGATGGCCGCGGTGAAACCCGATCCGCTCGTGGCGGAATCGCTCGCCGCATTCACCACGGCGCAGACGGCGCTGGCCGCGGCGGGTGCGGACGCGGTCGCGTTGCTGAAAAAAACCGACACGCAGGAATCCCTGCGCACCGTGCTGGAGAAATGGCCGAACCACGTTTCCGCGCGGCTGCTGCTCGGCTTCTCGATCGGGCGCAACAAGACGCTCAGCATCGCGGGTTCCGCGCAGGTGATCGACCGCAGCGCGGCGACGCTGCTTGGGAGCGTGAGTTCCGGCCATGCGCAGGACGTGAGTAAAGTTTTGCCAAAAGATCTCGCCGCCGATGTCGCGGCGCTCCGACTCATCGCCGAAAAGGTCGATCCGAAAGCGCGTCCGCTGCTCGATCATCTCGTCGCCTACGGTGACGCCGCGCGGACCTGGCACGCGCACCCGCCGCGCAACGTGAACGACGCCGCCTATTACACCAAGACGCTCTCGACCGAAGCCGCGCTCGCGCTGGATGAGCGGCAGAAACTCGCGCGCCTGATCGTAAAATGAAGCGCGCCTTTTTCCCCGCGCTCGCCGTCGTGCTGCTCGCCGGTTGCGCCGGGCCGCCGCCCTACGTTTATCGCTACGTGCCGGGAAAAACGGCCGTGCTGCGCGAGGGCTACGCAGTCGCGCCGCCCGAAGCGCCCGAGGCCGTGCAGGCCGCCATCGCCGCGGGAAACCGCATCGCCGGGATGCCGTACGCGTGGGGCGGCGGGCACGCGCGTTCCATCGACAGCGGCTACGACTGCTCGGGCGCGGCGTCCTACGTTTTGCAGGCGACGGGCCGGCTTCACGGTGCGATGCCATCGGTTGCCTTCCGCCGCTACGGCGCATCGGGCGAAGGCGAATGGATCAGCCTCTACGCGCGCCGCGATCATGTGTTCCTCGTCGTCGCCGGACTGCGCTTCGACACCGGCTACGGAGGCGGCGCGAAAGGCCCGCAATGGACCACGCGCGGACGCCCGGCCAATGGCGCGGTCGTGCGGCATCCGCCGGGTTTGTAGAGCGCATCTCCATGCCATGCGCCCGGACGGTTTTCCCATCGACTCCCAATGTCTCGCGCAATAATCGTTCAAGCATTTCCTCCAATCGAATGACGCCCCCGCCACTCCCGCCGGAAGACTCCCGCCCGAAAAATCCCGTCCCGCCTCCCTTGCCCGCGATGAACGAAGACGCCCCGGTGACGGGCATCGCCGGGGCGGAAGGGCTCACGCACCGGCAACTGATGGAAGAGATCGGACGCGGCGGGCGGTTCGTGACTTTCCTATATGCGATCTCGGTCGTGGTCATGACGTTCCGGCGCAGCACCGGCATCCGCTTCATGCGCGGTGGGGAAACGGCGGGCGCTGCGGCGTGGGGGCCGACCCTGCTCACGCTCGTTCTGGGCTGGTGGGGCATTCCGTGGGGGCCGATTTATTCGATACAGTCCATCTTCCGAAATGCGATGGGCGGCAGGGATGTCACCGAGGAAATGCTCACGCCGGTCGTGGGTGCGGAGCGCGCGAAGGCCGCGCTCAAACTTCGCCCGAAAAATCCGGCCGGCGGCGCGCTCTGGGGCCTCCGCGCCCTCCTGCTCGCGATTCCCTGCGCGATCGGCGCGTTCGTTTTCTTTTCCGCATCGGAGGAATCGCTACGCAAGGAGCGAATCCAGCAATCGCCCGGCTACACCGCGTGGCACAACGCGGTCCTCCATCTCGACGGACAGGCCGATGGCAACAACCCCGCCGCGCGCTCGGCGGCGGTGGCGATGAAAACGCTGCTCGAGGATTCGCTGAAAATGGAAACCCGTTCTGGAACCGCAAAAAAACCGAAGCCGTTCGGCGTGTGGTGCGAATTCCGCGAACGCGAGAGCGTGGTGCTGGTGCGGTGGGACGATCTGCGGCGCATCGCGAAAGACGACCGCGAGAATTTCACAAACGTCCTCTGGCAAACGGCGTGTCTTGCTGTGCTCAAGGACGGTCAGCGCAGTGCGGAAAGCCCCCTGACCGTGGGAGTGAAAGGCCAGTTCCTTTGGGACGAGGCGCTTCTCGGGAAGCTGCCATTCGTGGATCGGCTCACGGGCGCGAAGCCCGGGCAGACGATCAGCGGACGGGAGACCGAAGCCAGGATCATTGCGGCCTTCGCCACGAATCCGGCGCGATGAGGTGCGTCGTCGTTGCCAGCGCCAGCGGCGCGGACTAGCCTCCGACCATGATTTCCACGGCGACGATTGATCCGAACGCGACCATGCGCGAACTGCTCGCGCGGTATCCCGGCGCGCAGCGGGCGCTTTTTCGCAAGTATCACATCGGCGGCTGCGCGAGTTGCGGCTTCGATCCGGCGGAGACGCTGGCGCAGGTGTGCGCGCGGAATGAAAATCTGTCCGTTGAGGAAGCGGTGGAATATCTCGCCGCCAGCCAGGAGGAGGATTTGAAAATGCAGATCGCGCCCGCGGAACTCGCGGCGGCTCTCGGCACGGACAAAAACGTGAAGCTCGTGGACATCCGCACGCGCGAGGAATTCGACGCGGTGCATATCTCCGGCGCGATTTTTTTCGCGCAAGAACTCATGCAGGAAATCCTCGGCTCATGGGATCGCAGCGCGCTGCTCGTGATCGTCGATCATCAGGGCGCGCGCAGTCTCGATGCGGCGGCGTATTTCGCGGGGCACGGCTTCACGAATGTGATGGCTCTGTGCGGCGGCATCGACGCGTGGAGCTGCGAGGTTGATCCGAATTTGCCGAGGTATGAATTGGAGTAAGTAATGAGTCGTCGCTACATTCTTGCGCATGGCATCTGGTTGCTGACGACAATCGTCATCGCCGTGATGTTGTACTACTGGACTTTGGCAGGGTTCATTACTTCACCTGAAAACGTCGCAAAGCCATTGCGCGGATTTTTCCGAATCGCATTCTCCGTCATCTTCACGCAAATCCTTCTCGGCACGCAGGCATTGGTTGCCCGCCGATTTCCCATTTAGTCTTCACCATGTCTGACGACCTCCAAACCCGCATCCAGCAAGCCATCGCGAATCCGAAGAACGTCGGCGAGATGACCGATGCCGATTCTGTCGGCACGGTCGGCAGTCCCGATTGCGGCGACATGCTGCGGATGTGGGTGAAGTTCAAGGACGACGGCGGGCGGAAGGTGATCGACCGCGCGACGTTTCAGACCTTTGGCTGCGAGACGGCGATTGCGGTCGCGAGCGTGGCGACGGAACTCATCGCGGGGAAGACCGTCGAGGAGGCGCTTTCGATGTCCGGCGGCGATCTCTCGGCTCCGCTCGGCGCGCTGCCGCCGATGAAGATTCACTGCGCGCAACTCGTCGAGGGCGCGCTGCGCAGCGCGCTCACGGGCGGCGACGTTCCCAGCGCACCGCGCCCGCCCGCCGGGCCGACGCTGAGGGACAGCCTGCACGCCGCGCCACCCGAGAAAAAAGTCAGCATCATTTTCAAAAAATAACCGCCCATTTTTCCCATGCACGAAAACACCGAAACCACCCTGACCCGCGATTGCGAGGCGATCCGCATCCCGAGCGGCGAGACGTTCATCATTCCCGCCGGGACGCAGGTCTTCATCACGCAGGCGCTCGGCGGCAGCTTCACCATCGCGACGAATTCCGGCCTCGCGCGGATCACCGACGCGAATGCGGATGCGCTCGGCATCGCGCCTGCGGAGGCGAAGGCGCCGACCGTGGATCAAGGCGGGATCAAGGTGGACGAGCAGGCGGTGTGGAATCAACTGCGCACCTGCTACGACCCGGAGATTCCCGTGAACATCGTGGATCTCGGGCTCGTGTACGACTGTCTCATCGACCAGCCGGAGGGAGGCGCGGCGAAAGTTTCCGTAAAGATGACGCTGACCGCGCCGGGCTGCGGCATGGGCCCGACGATCGCGGCGGAGGCGAAGCAAAAGGTGATGAGCGTCCCCGGCGTCGGCGATGCGGAAGTCGATCTCGTGTGGGATCCGCCGTGGAATCAGGGGATGATTAGCGAAGCGGGACGGATGAAGCTCGGGCTGGTCTGAACAAGGAGGGGCGACATTCCTGTCGCCGACCCTCAAGCCTGCGCGAAGCGCCAATCTTTCCATGTCGGCGCGAATTCGATTTGGCGCTCCGCGCGTTGGTTTTGGGTCGGCGACAGGAATGTCGCCGCTCCTTGATTCTTCCGCCTTTGCGCACGCTGCTCCGATTCGGTATTCCACTCAGATGCGTTTCTTCATTGTCAGCCTTCTCCTCCTCGCCGTCGCCGCCCGTGCGGAAATTCGCGTCCCCGCTTTCACCGCCTATGGCGATCCGCTGCCAGATGCGCTGCGCGTTTCCTCCTCAAAAGGAATCACGGGCTGGAGCGATCCTGCGGAGAAAGTGGTGTGGTTTGGCGAACTCAAGACGCCGGGAAAATTGACGGCGGCGCTCGTGCTCACTTTGAAAAAAGACGCGGTGACGAAACTGCGGCTCACCGTCGAAGGGAAGACGCGGGAGGCGACGGCGACGGGAACGGACGCAGAGCAGACCATCGGCTTCGGCGAGTTCATGATCGCGAAGGCTGGCTACGTGCGGTTCGAGTTGATGTCGCCAAATCCCGCAGGCGACCTCGCCGCGCTGGTGCTCGATGGCCCGGCGACGACGGACGCGCATTTCAATCTCGATCCGCGACGCAATGCGGCGTCGGTGCATCTCCACTATCCGCTGCCGAAAGACGCGCAGATCGAATGGTTCTACAACGAAGTCACCGCTGTCGAAGATCCCGTGTACACGTTCTACATGGCGTGCGGATTTTCGCGCGGATACTTCGGGATGCAGGTGAACGGGCCGAAGGAACGGCGCGTGATTTTTTCAGTGTGGGATTCCGGCGCGGGCGGCAACGCGAAGGATCGCAGCAGCGTCGCGCCGGAGGATCAGGTGCAGCTTTTGGCGAAAGGCGAGGGCGTGGATGCGAGCGTGTTTGGGAACGAGGGGACGGGCGGGCATTCGCATCTCACGTATGCGTGGAAAACGGGGCAGCCGCAGCGTTTCGTGCTCACGGCGCGCGCGCACGATGCGGCGCACACGGACTACGCGGGCTACTTTTTTCACCCGGAAAAAAAGGCGTGGATGCTGATCGCGAGCTTCCGCGCGCCGAAGGATGGGAAGCTGTTGCGCGGGCTGCATTCGTTCAGCGAAAACTTCGGCGGCGGCAACGGCCACCTGCTGCGCAAGGTGCGCTACGGCCCGCAGTGGATTCGCACGACGGACGGCGCGTGGACGGAATTGACGGAGGCATCCTTCAGCCACGACGGAACGGGCAAGGCCGCGCGGCTCGATCGTTTCATGGGCGTGGAAGATGGGCGCTTTTTTCTCTCGCACGGCGGGTTCATGGCGGGGTCGATGAAATACGGCGAAAAATTCACACGCCCCGCGACCGGCAAAGCGCCGGTTGAAATCACGCTTCCTCCTTCGCCGTAAGCCGCGTCAGAACCCGTCGATTTCGTAAAGCCAGTCCGGCTTTCCGCACGGCGCGACGGTGATGTGCGGGCCGCTGATGAGCACCTTTCGCCCTTGCGGAAAATGTGACGTGGTGACGAACGGCGGCGGCGTGATCCGCTGCACGGCGATGAAGCGATAGCCCGCATCGCGCCGCCACACGTTCCCCTCCGCGATCCACTCGGCCACGAGGCTGCCGTGGTAATCCGTGACGGTGATCTTGCGATAGTGCTGCGGAAGTTTGGAGCGCCCGAGCGGGGTGACGCATCCGGCGCAGAGCAGGACGGCGAGGAGCAGGAGAGATGGCCGGAGAAATTTCACGCGCGGACGATGGCAGCGGCTCCCGGTGGTCGCAAG
>JAYVRQ010000143.1:0-7381 GCA_043776145.1 Chthoniobacteraceae bacterium | reverse complement strand
TTCGTCTGCACGATCATTTTTTCGCGCGGCAGCCGCGGCAAAATCCAGCCGAGCTGCATCTCGCTCGATCCATATCCACGCGCGGTTTCGATGTGATTGATGCCGAGTTCGAGCGCGCGGAGGATCGTCGTCTCGAGATTGCGCTGGCCGTCCTCGGGAACGTCCTCGGGTTTGATGTCGTCCCACTTATGCTGGTAGCGCATTCCCCCGCAGGAGAAGACGGGCATCTGGATTTCGGTGCGACCGAAGCGGCGGTATTTCATGGCGTGCTTTTTAAAAAGTAAAGAGTCAGCCGTAGTCCGTCTGCGGACGCATCAAATTTTTGCTGGATCAAAATAAATCCCGCCGCGTTCTAAGAACGCGCGCGCTCCATCCGTATGACTCGAACATTTCCATGAAACCCACCCAACTCATCACGATCCTCCTCGCCGCCACGATCGCTCCCGCCTTTGCCCAGGGCACATCCACACACCGCACCACGCTCCCGGAAGTCGTCGTGAATTCGCGCTACTCACTCGGTGAAGAACGCCGCATCGGCGAGACGGCGCGGCCCGAATGGACTGGCTCGCGGCGCTTTGCCGGCACGCGCATTTTCATCCAGAAGGAGCCGTGGGAAGTCGGCGTCGAGCAATGGTGGCGCGTGCGGCACAAGCGCGATGGGACCGTTGAACATCGCTTGCAGGAGGAGATCGAGATTGGGCTGCCCTACCGGATGCAGCTCGATATTTACGGCAACATCGAGGGCGACAACACGGGCGCGTTTCATTTCGACAACCTCGCCGTCGAGCTGCGCTGGGCGCTCGCCGACTGGGGCGTGCTCTGGGGAAATCCGACGCTCTACGGCGAATACAAATTCGCCGACGAGCACTGGAATCCCGACGTGTATGAATTCAAGCTGCTCTTCGGCGACGAACTCGCGCCGCGCTGGCACTGGGGCGTGAATTTCGTGTGGGAGGCGCAGGTCGGCGGGGAGCGCGAGCACGAGTTCATGGTCACCAGCGGGCTGAGCTACAGCCTCGTCGATGGGAAGATCGGCGTCGGCGTGGAGACGAAATACGATCGCGTGACGGCGCGCGGCGCCCGCGGCGATGACGAGAATATTTTCCTCATCGGACCGAGCCTGCAATTCCGCCTGACGGATCGCCTGCACGTCGATCTGAACTGCCTCTTCGGCACGAATCAGGAATCGCCGCGGCAGGAGGGCTTCCTCGTGATCGGCTACGATTTCGGATCGAAGACGGGCGACGGGAAACAAAGGAAGCCCGCGCGCTACGCACCGATCTCGACGCGCGCGAATTGAGCGCAGGCTCGGGTAGTGGCTCAGCTTGAAAAAAGCCTGTCATTCTGAGCGAAGCGAAGGCTTGTCCTGAGTCTGACGAAGGAACCTCTAATTATTTTCTTCTTCAGGCCCGTTCAAGAAGAAGAAAATAGTCAGAGATGTTTCGCTCCGCTCAACATGACAGGCTTTTTCAAACCGAGCCGCTACCCAGGCTCGCCTTTCCGCAGCGCACCGGCTTTCGTGGCGGGCCATGCGCGTGCTCCGCATCTTCCTCGTCCTCGCCGTGCTCGTGCTCATTCCGTTCCTCATTTGGGGAGGAAAATTCATGGCGCTGTTCGAGGGCGAGTCGGCGCGAAAGTTCGTGCAGGATTGCGGCGCGTGGGGCTGGGCGGTCGTGATCGCGCTGCTCGTCGGCGATCTGTTTCTCCCGATCCCCGCGACGGGCGTGATGTCCGCCGCGGGCTACGTGTACGGCGCGTGGCTCGGCGGGATCATTTCGGTGACGGGCTCGTTTCTCTCGGGAATGCTCGCCTTCGCGCTGTGTCGCACACTCGGGCAGCCCGCGGCGCTCTGGCTCGCGGGGGAAAAAGGGCTCGCGGAAAACGAGGCGCTGTTCCGGCGCGGCGGGCCGTGGCTCATCGCGCTCTCGCGCTGGCTGCCGATTTTGCCGGAAGTGATCGCGTGCCTCGCGGGGCTCACGCAAATGCGGACGCGCGTGTTCGTCGCCGCGCTGTTGTGCGGCACGGTGCCGATGGGTTTTTCGTACGCGGCGGTGGGAGCGTTGTTTGAAAAGGAACCCGCGTGGGCGCTGGGATTGAGCGTCGCTTTGCCCGTGGCGCTCTGGCTCGCGGTGAGTCCGCTGATGCGCGCCCGCCAGCCGTGAATGCCGTCACGTTTTCCGCACCTGCCGCATCGCCTCATAGAGCACGATGCCGACGGACGTCGCGAGGTTCAGCGAGCGCGTCGCGGGGCGCATGGGAATGGTGAGCGTGTGCGCGGCATTCGCGGCGAGCAGCGGCTCGGGCAGTCCCTTCGTCTCGCGACCGAAGACGAGGAAATCGCCGTCGCGAAACTCCGCGTCCCAGTACGCGCGCGTCGCTTTCGTCGTTAGAAAATGGAAGCGCGCATCCGCCGGCTGCGCGGCCCGCAAGTCGGCGAACGAGTCCCACAGCACAACGGCGACTTCGTGCCAGTAATCGAGCCCCGCGCGTTTCAGCGTTTTGTCGTCGAGCGAAAAACCGAGCGGCTTCACGAGATGCAGCGTCGCGCCGGTAGCGAGGCAGAGGCGTCCGATGTTGCCAGTGTTCGGCGGAATCTCGGGTTCGATGAGGACGACGTGAAACATGAGGAAGATTGAGTGTTGAGTGTCCGCAACTTTGCCGCTTGTTTGCGACGCTCCGCGCCGGACTCTCCACTCTCAAATCACGACTCTTCACTTTCCGCCATGAGCGACTCCACTTTTTCCACACCGCCCGAGATCATCGAAATGCTGCACACCCAATTCGACAAGCCCGCCGACGAGCGCCCGAATCACGATCACGTTTTCGTCTTCGACAAGCTGCCGCGCGACATCAAAAACTACCTCGACCGTTACGTGATCCAGCAGCAGGAAGCGAAGAAGGTGCTCTCGATCGCGGTGTGCGATCATTACAATCACATCAAACATCTGCGGGCCATCGCCGTGGAAGATCCCGAGCGCGCGAAGGCGATGGAATATGTGAAGCAGAACGTCATCCTCATCGGGCCGACGGGCGTGGGGAAAACGTATCTCGTGAAACACATCGCGGAGCTGATCGGCGTACCTTTCGTGAAGGCGGATGCGACGAAATTTAGCGAGACGGGTTACGTCGGCGGCGATGTGGAAGACCTCGTGCGCGATCTCGTTCACAAGGCGGATGGCGACATCGAACTCGCGCAGTACGGCATCATCTACATCGACGAAATCGACAAAATCGCCGCGCCCGCGCAACAGACCGGACGCGACGTGAGCGGGCGCGGCGTGCAGACGACGCTGCTCAAGCTCATGGAAGAAACCGAAGTGCCCGTGCGCAGCCAGAACGACATCCAGGCGCAGCTCCAGGCGGCGATGGAATTTCAGCGGAGCGGCCAGCGTTCGCAGGCGGAGACGGTGAACACGCGGAACATTCTTTTCATCGTCAGCGGCGCGTTTGAAAAACTGCCGGAGATCATCGCGCAACGGCTCGATAAAAAATCGCCGGGCGCGGACGGGCACGCGGCGGCGGAACTGACGCGCGAGGCTTCCACACGGGATTTCATCGCGTATGGTTTCGAGCCCGAGTTCATCGGGCGGCTGCCGGTGCGCGTGGTGTGCGAACCGCTGCGCGTGGATGATTTTTACGAAATCATGGAACGCAGCGAGGGCAGCATCCTGCGGCAGTACGAGCGGGCGTTTCGCGCCTACGGCATCGACGTGAGCTTCGCGGAATCCGCGCTGCGCGAGATCGCACGGCAGGCGGCGGAAGAGAAAACAGGAGCGCGCGGGCTGCTCACCGTCTGCGAAAGAATCCTGCGCGATTTCAAATACGAGCTACCCGGTTCGGAAGTGAAACGCTTCACCGTGGATGGCCTGCTCATCGCCGAGCCGCAGCGCGTCTTGCAGCAATTGCTCGTGAGCGCGCGCGTGCGCTAGAGGGAAGCGTCCTCGCTCTCATCGCCGACGATTTTGAGTAGGAGCCGCGGTAGGTGTTTTGCGAGTTGATCGAGCTTCTAAAGCTGATCCTGCTTACACCACTTATACACCGGGGAGCGGCGCGCGGAAGCCCCCGCCGAAGAAAGCGGGCGCGCCGCCCGGCGCCGGCTTAGAGGCTGTGAAATAAGTCGGAAAGAGTCCACGAAAGACACGAAAAGCCACGAAAGAAGCCCTGTTTTTCGTGACTTTTCGTGTCTTTCGTGGACCGAAAATGACTTTTTCCACAGTCTCTTACGGCGATTGCAGGCGCAGCTTGCGAAATTCGCGCACGGCTTCCTCCATCGCCCGCGCTTCGGGGGAGAGGGCATTGGTGGGCGCATCGTGTTCCTCGATCGCCTTCCAAAACCGCTGGATGAGCGCCCCGCCGTCGCGCGGCTTTTTGCCGGTAGGAGGAGCGTTTTTGCCCGCAGGAGGAGCGATGGCCACTGCGGGCGCATTTCCCGGCGGCTTCCAGCCTTTGGTCGTCACCGCGCGCATGCAGAGCGCAAAGAATTCGTCCCGGTATCCGACCGGGATCCAGTAATAGTTCCCATCCTTCCATTTCATGCCGTAGTGGACTTCGCTTTTGGGCGGCTTCGGAGTGCCGTCCTCCGTGCTGCGGACGGCGAGTTTGCCCAGCGCGACGTAGGCGTCGTAAAGCGCGTCTTTGTCCTGGATGGGCGCGGAGTCCACATTCATCTGGCTTTTCCGCTCCGGCGTGGCGGAGAAGCTCAAGGGGCGGGTGACCGTTTCGGCAGCCGTCAGCACGGCGCCCGCGAGGCTGGAGGTATGCTCGACCGTTTGGCCGCCGCTGATATTGGCGGACACGTTGGTGTCGACCGTCGAGTTGAGTGATTTGATCTCGAAATGCATGATCGAGTAGCCGTTCTTTGCGCGGATCAGATTATCCATGATCTGGTCGTCCTCGTAGCGCATCATCGCGTCGCGGACGGTGGTGTGGTTGTAGCGCATCTGCGTCCCGCTGCAGCCACAGAGCGCGGTGGCAGCGAGGCCGAGGAGGAGTGAGCGAGTGGGCATGGGCATAGGAGGCAGATGCTAGGAAAAGATTTACTCATGTGGCAAAGTTTTTTTACCCTCGTGCCTGAGAGGCTGTGAAATAAGTCGGAAAGAGTCCACGAAAGACACGAAAAGCCACGAAAGAAGTCCTGCTTTTTGTGATCTTTCGTGTCTTTCGTGGACCGAAAATGACTTTTTACACAGTCTCTAAGTTCCGGCTTGGGCACGCGCTTGTCTGCGAAGCTCTGCTTTGTCACGGCAACGCTACTGCCACGGATCTCATCGCATATTGAATCTTGAGGGGCGCTGATGGGCTGTCAGTTGCAGTCTGCTGACATAAAGGAATGGTCTGCGGGCAGGACAGACTGGTCTGTGACTATTGCGGAGAGGTCTGTGGAAGTTGCCGGGCGCTCTGCAAGCGGTGCGGAGCCCTCTTTTCTCAATACAGAGCGGTCTTTTCTCATGATAGAGGACTCTGTCCGGAGGCCTGATCGCTCTGTGCGCGTTCCGGAGCGCTCGGTGCGCGGGGAAAAGGGTGTTTTTTGGATTTGGGACGGGTGTTTGGGCCGAACGCGGCACGCTTATTTCTATAAGGAAGGGCCAATCTCAAAACGATTCACTCTTATGGCCCAACAAACTTACATGCCCCAAAACGACACCGAGATCGCGCAAATGCTCGCCGGTTTCGATGATAACATCGCCGGTCTGGCGACTAAGTATAGCGTGACTTCCGCCGAGATGCTGCGCGCGAAACAGGGGCGGCTGGCGTTTCGCTGGCTGCTGGATGACATCGAGCTGGGCCGGCAGTGGTCGCAGAGCCTCGTCGAGGCCAAGGTGACCATGCTGAGAGGGCCGGCAGCCGACGCGCAGAGTATGCCGGCGGGGCCGATGCGGCCACCGGTGCCGCAAATCCAAGGCTCGGGGTCGCCTTATGACATCATGTGGGAGCCGGATTTTTTTGACTTTTTTTCCGTGCTGGTGGCGCGGATCAAGGCCACGCCGGGGTATCTCAAGACCGATGGGGAGCTGCTCCGCATCGAGGGCGCGGAGATCCCGGCGCCGCAGCAGAGCGTGGTGCCGGAGTTGAAGCTGAGCCGCGGGACGCAGGGCTGCCCGGTGATCGAGGTGCCGCGCGGACTCTTCGATGGCTACAATTTTACCTATAAGATCGGGACGGGCGCCGAGCAGAGCGGCGGTTTTGTGAATACGCGGCGCTATGTGCATGCGATCGCGATGCCGCCGGCGGGGACGGCGATCGTGTATTGCGCGCAGGTGCAATACCGCTACAAGGGGCAGCCTTTCGGCCAGATGTCTGGCTGGAAGACGATCGCCATCGGGGCGTAGCCGTCCGCTTAGGCGAAAGCCGGCAACTCGAAATCTCTGCGGTCCTCGTGCCGGATGATCGTCTTGGTCGCTTCCGCGTGATTCGGGAAGCTGAGCGTGGCTTTATCCCAGCCGGGGAAGTAGTCAGTGGACAGTGGTCCGCAGTCGGTGTTTGGATCGCGTCTTCCCACTGCTCACTGCTCACTTTTACTGAACCCCGCCCCTCGTGCGTTATCTCAAAATCACCCTCTTCCTCGGTTTCGTCGTGAGCCTCATCGCCGCGGGGCTGCATGAGGCCGGGCTGTGGGCGCGGCTGGATGCGGCGCTGTCGGTGGCCTTTGGCGGCGCGGCTCCAGTGTCGCGGCGGCTGGTGCAGTACCCTTGCTTCATCCTGTTCGCGTTTGGCATCGCGTGGACGACGACGGACATCGGCGGGCGCACTTTGAAATGCGTGGTCGGTGCGGCGGCGCTGGCGCAGATCGTCATTGCCACGGTGCTGCTGCATTTGTTCGGCGTTTTCTTTTCGCCGTGGGCTTCGCTGGCGGCGGTGTGTCTGAGCTTCGTGACGGCGTTCGCTTATTCGCAGAGCGCGAGCGGGAGTCGGAAGCGGATTGTGCGCGAGATTTTCGGCGAGCGCGTGTCGGCGGAGACGTTCAAGGAACTCGTCGATTCCGACCAGCCGCTCGCGTTTGAGGGCGAGATGTGTGAGGCGTCGGTCGTGGTGTGCGAGATTTTCAATCACGAGGAACTCTCCGAAGCGCTGCCCGTGGCGGACTACGTGGCGCTGCACAATTCCTTTCTGCGCAATGCCTCCGAATTCCTCGTGAGCCGCGGCGGGTATCTCGACGAGTGCGACGGGGAAAGTTTGCGCGTCGTTTTCGGCACGCCGCTGCCGGATGAATTCCACGCGCGCACCGCCGCCGCCGCCGCCGTGGCGCTCACCGCTCGGCTCGATGAGGTGAACGACGAATGCTCGAAGGAGTGGCGGCAGATGTTCGACTTCCGCATCGGCGTGAATTCCGGCGACATGGTGGTGGCCGCGTACGGCTCGGCGCGGCTCGGCAATTTCAGCG
>JAYVRQ010000142.1:0-7385 GCA_043776145.1 Chthoniobacteraceae bacterium | reverse complement strand
TCTCCGTCCTCTTCAATTACGAAAGCGGCGCATACCGCCGCGAGATCGGCGACCTCACCATCGAACTCGCCACCGACACCGATCCATATCTCGGCCTGCGCGACACCGCGATTTTCGAGCTGTATCTGAATGTCGCCGAGCGCCCCGACGGCCTCTTCTTCCGCTGCGACTACAACACCGATCTCTTCGACGCGGCGACCATCCAACGCTGGCTCGGCCATCTCCGCACACTCATAGAAGCCATTACCACGGATGCTGCGCGCCCCATCGCAAACCTCCCGCTGCTCACCAACGCCGAGAGCACGCAAATCCTCACCGACTGGAATCGCACCGTCCTCGATTTTCCCCGCGAGAAAACGCTGCATCAACTCTTCGAGGAAACCGCCGCGCAACAGCCAGACGCCTGCGCCATCGTCGATCACGGCACGCGCGTGAGCTACGCGGAACTCGACCGCGCAGCGAACCGCGTCGCGCATCGCCTGCAATCGCTCGGTGCAAAGCCGGGCGCGTTCATCGGCGTCTGCATGGAGCGCACGAGCGACGTGATCGTGGCGCTGCTCGGCATCTTGAAAACGGGCGCGGCCTGCGTGCCGCTCGATGCCAACGCCCCACGCGAACGCCTCGCCGAAATGCTCGCCGACTCCGCCCCGCTCGCCGTCCTCTGCGACACCCCCGCCACGGAAATCCCCGGCACGAACTGGCAGACCATTTCCTCTGCGAAATACGAAAGCGCCGAGCCCGTTCACGCCACCGTCGCGCCGCACGACCTCGCGTATCTCATCTACACCTCCGGCTCCACCGGCACGCCAAAAGGCGTCGCCATCGAGCACCACAGCGCGGTCAATTTTATTCACTGGACGCGCCGGACTTTCTCCGCCGATGAACTCGCCGGCGTCCTCGCCGCGACTTCCATCTGCTTCGACCTTTCCATCTTTGAAATCTTCGCGCCGCTCGCCGCGGGCGGCAGCATCATCCTCGCGAAAAACGTCCTCGAACTTCCTGCGCTGCCGAACGCCTACGAAGTCACGCTCGTGAACACCGTGCCCTCCGCGATGACGGAACTCGCGCGCGCCAACGAACTCCCGTCCGGCGTGCAAACCATCTTCCTCGCCGGCGAACCGCTTTCCGAATCTCTCGTCTCCGAATTGCACGAAATCGGAATCCGCCGCGTCTGCGACGGCTACGGCCCGACGGAAACCGGCTACGCCACTTTCGCCGAGCGCAAATCCGGCGAGCCGCCAACCATCGGACGCGCCATCGCCAACGCCCGCGCCTACGTGCTCGACGCGCACCTGCAGCCCGTCCCCGTCGGCGTCACCGGCGAAATTTACATCGGCGGTGAAGGCGTCGCGCGCGGCTACTGGCGACGCGACGACATCACCGCGCAGCGTTTTCTCGCCAGCCCGTTTGTCGAAAACGAACGCCTCTACAAAACCGGCGACCTCGCGCATTGGAACGCGGACGGGCAGCTCGTCTATCGCGGGCGATCCGATCATCAGGTGAAAATGCGCGGCTACCGCGTCGAGCTGGGCGAGATCGAATCCGTGCTGCGCCAGCATCCGGGCATCGCGGAGGCCGTCGTCATCGCGCACGCCGCGGGCACGCCCGATGCGCGCCTCGTCGCCTACTTCGTCCCCGCAGATACAACACCGACTTCGGCAGAACTCCGCGCGCATCTCAAAAAGAAGCTGCCCGACTACATGCTGCCCGGCGTGTTCATGCCGCTCGCGCGCCTCCCGCTCACGCCCAATGGAAAACTCGACCGCCGCGCGCTTCCTGCGCCAGAGCCGGTGCGCAGCGATGCGGACACCGAATTCGTTGCCCCGCGCGACGCCACGGAAAACCGCGTGGCCGAAGTCTGGCGGCAGGTTCTCCGGCTTCCGCGCGTCGGCATTCACGATGATTTTTTCACGATCGGCGGACACTCGCTCACCGCGATGCAAGTCGTCGCGCGGCTGCGCGGCACCGTCCTGCCCGGACTGAATCTGCATCACATGTTCGCGCAGCCGACCATCGCGGGCCTCATCGGCACGCTGCGCGAACCCGTCGCCGCCGGACGCGAGGAGGGCGTGCTGTGAGCGACCTGCTGGCCGAACTCCGCCGCCGCGACGTGGCGCTCTGGCGCGATGGCGACAACCTCCGCTTCAGCGCCCCGACCGGCGCGCTGACCGCCGAGTTGCGCGCCGAAATGGGCGCGCGCAAACACGAACTGCTCGAAACACTCGCGCACGAAATGCTCGCCGCCGAGGCGATCCCGCCCACGGATCGCAGCGCGGGCTCGCCGCTTTCCTTCTCGCAGGAGAGCCTCTGGATTCTCGATCAGATCGCGCCCGGCATCGCCACCTACAACATCGAGCTGTGCTGGCGGCTGCGCGGCGCGCTCGATGCCGCCGCGCTCGACCGCAGCCTGAACGAAATCACGCGCCGCCACGAAATCCTGCGCACGCGCATCGAGCGCGACGCGGACGGGCAGCCCGTGCAAATCGTGATGCCGCACATCGCGCGCGCGATTCCCGTCATCGCCGCGAGCCCGTCGCAAATCGAGCATCTCGCCGCGGAGGAAACCGAGCGCCCGTTCGATCTCGCGCGCGGCCCCGTCTTCCGCGCCGTGCTCGCGCGTTTCGGCGAAAAAGATCACGCGCTGTTTTTGTCGTGGCATCATCTCGCGTTCGATGGCTGGTCGGAGGCCGTCTTCACGCGCGAACTCGCCGCGCTCTACACCGCGTTTTGCGAGGGTCGCCCGAATCCGCTCCCCGATCTCCCGATTCAATTCGGCGACTTCGCGCACTGGCAGCGCGAGGCTTTCCAGCGCGGGCGAATGCAGTCCGACCTCGCCTACTGGAAGGCGCAGCTCGACGCGAGCCGCCCGCCGATCGTGCTCCCCGGCGACCGCCCGCGCCAGCCGCAGCAGAGCTGGCGCGGCGGGATCCGCACGCGCCAGTTTTCGGCGGAACTCACCGTCGCGCTCCGCCAGCTTTGCCGGGAGGAAAACGTGACGCTCTTCATGCTGCTGCTCACCGGCCTGAAGGCGCTGCTCGCGCGCTGCACCGGCGAGACGGACCTCTGCATCGGCTCGCCGATCGCGCAGCGTTCGCATCTCGAGACGGAATCGCTGATCGGCTTTTTCGTGAACATGCTCGCGCTCCGCACTGACCTCGCGGGCGATCCGCCTTTTCACGAAATCCTGCGCCGTGTGCGCGCGACCGTGCTCGATGGATTCGAGCATCAGGCCGTGCCGTTTGAAAAAATCGTCGGCGAACTGCAACCCACGCGGCATCTCAGCCATCACCCGCTTTTCCAAGTCGCCTTCGTTTTGCAGGCCGCGGGTTCCGCGCCGCCGGACTTGCCGGGCCTCGTCATCGAGCCCGTCTCCGTGCCGGGCACCACCGCGAAATTCGACCTCACGCTTTCCATCACCGAGACCGCCGCCGGGCTCGACGCGAAGCTGGAATACAGCACCGATCAGTTCGACGCGCCGACGATCGACCGACTGCTCTCCAGCCTCGTGCTGCTGCTGGAAGGCGCGGCGGCCAGTCCCTCCACGCCGCTTTCACAACTCCCGATTCTCGATGCCGCCGAACGCCAGCGCCTGCTCGTCGATTGGAACCGGACCGCGCGCGATTATCCGCACGATCGCACCGTCGCCGCGCTCTTCGAGGCGCAGGCCGCGCGCACGCCGGATGCCGTCGCCATCGTGGATGGAGCGGAGCGGCTCAGCTACGCCGAACTCGATGCGCGCGCCGACGCGATCGCGGGCGATTTGCAGCGGCGCGGCGTTGCGGCCGGGAGCCTGGTCGGGGTGCCTGCGGAGCGGAGTGCGCGGTTTGTCGCGGGGGTGCTCGGCATTTTGAAAATGGGCGGCGTGTACGTGCCGCTTGATGCCAGCGAGCCGCCGGAGCGACTAGCCACGATGCGCGCGCAATGCGCCTGCGTGCTGGATCTCGATTTGTCCCTTCCGTCCCTCGCGTCCCTTCCGTCCCCTGCCGCAGCCACCGACCCTGCCTACGTCCTCTTCACCTCCGGCTCCACCGGCATTCCCAAAGGCGTCGTCGTCCCGCACCGCGCCATCGCGCGGCTCGTCCTCAACAACGACTACGCGCCTTTCGCCGCCACCGACGTCGTCGCCTTCGCCTCGAACGTCTGCTTCGACGCGGCCACGTTTGAAATCTGGGGCGCGCTGCTCAATGGCGGCACACTCGTCGTCACCGCGCGCGATGTCCTGCTCTCGCCCGTCGCGCTGGCCGAGCACCTCGCCGCGCACGAGATCAGCGTCCTTTTCCTCACCACCTCGCTCTTCAACCGCCTCGCGCACGAATCGCCCGCGATGTTCCGCGGCCTGCGGCATCTTGTCTTCGGCGGCGAGCCCGCCGATGCGACCAGCGTGAGTCTGGTGCTCGATTACGGAAAACCGCAGCGCCTCGTGAATGGCTACGGCCCGACCGAGGCCACGACCTTCGCCGTCTGCCACAACATCGAGCGCGTCGCCGGATCGAGCGTCCCCATCGGGCGGCCCATCGCGAACACCACCGCCTACATTCTCGATCCCGCCCGACAGCCCGTGCCCATCGGCGTCACCGGCGAACTTTACCTCGGCGGCCCCGGAGTCGCGCTCGGCTATCTCGGCGCGCCGGAACTGACGGCGCAGCGTTTCATCGAGACCACCTTTGGCCGGCTCTACCGCACCGGCGATCTCGCACGGTGGCGGGCCGACGCGACCATCGACTATCGCGGGCGCGCCGATGAGCAAATCAAACTTCGCGGCTTCCGCATCGAGCCCGGCGAAATCGAAACCGCGCTGCGGCAGGTGCCTGGCGTCGCGGATTGCCGCGTCGTCTGCCGCGAGGATGCGGCGGGCGCCGCGCAGCTCGTCGCCTACTTCATCCCCGGCATCGACGGCGCGCCGCCGCGCGAGCAGCTCCACGCCGCCGCCGCGAACACGCTCCCCGCGCAGATGGTCCCGTCCGCCTTCATCGCCGTCCCCGCCTTTCCGCTCACGCCGAATGGCAAGCTCGATCACCACGCGCTCCCCGCACCCGCGGAAAATCCACCGCCCGCCGCATCGTCCGACACCCAGCCGCGCACGCCGATCGAGCGCGATGTCGCGGAGCTTTGGGCCGGCGTCCTGGGCCGCGGCGGCATCGGCGTTCACGATGATTTTTTCGCGCTCGGCGGACACTCGCTGCTGGCGATCCGGCTGCTTGCGCAGGTGCGCGAAAAATACGGCGTCGATTTTCCCGTCCGGCGTTTGTTTGAAATGCCGACCGTCTCGGGCATGGCCGGATTCATCGCCACGGAAAGCACGCCCGACACACCGGCCCGCGTGCTGCAAAGCCTCGTCACCATTCAGATCGGCGACGCGCGGCGGCGTCCGTTTTTCCTCGTGCCCGGCGGCTGGGGCGGCGAGGTCGAGTTCCTCGTTTATGGAATGCTCAAGCGCCATCTCGGCGTCGATATTCCCATCTATGGACTCCGCGCCCGCGGCTCCGACGGCACGCAGCCGCCGCACGAAAACGTGCCCGGGATGGTCGCCGATTACGTCGCCGAAATCCGCACGCGCCAGCCGCACGGGCCGTATCTGATCGCGGGCGAATGCGTCGGCGGCGTCATCGCCTTCGAGATGGCGCGGTTGCTGGAATCGCAGGGCGAAAAAGTCGCGCTCCTCGCGCTGCTCGACACGGGCCGCCCCACACGCGGCGCGCTCCGGCGCTTCATCGCGGCGGAGCGGCGCGAGGAGCGAAAGCGTGTTTGGGAGGCGCAGGTGCGGCAGCCGTTGCGCGGACATCTTGAAAAACTCTCGCGCCTCGGCCTTGGCGAAAAAGTGCAATACATCTGGCAGCGCGCGACTCGCCCGCGTTCCTCCGCGCCTGAAAAAAATGCGGACGGCGGCGGCCCGGAGCGCAAGCTCGCGACCGATTATCCGAAGCTGCTGCTCGGCTATACGATCGGCGCGTATGGCGGCAGGGTCACGCTGCTCATTCCCGAGGAATCGCACCGCCGATTTGGCAAACAGGGCTGGGACAAGGTCGCGACCGGGGGCCTCGACGTGCATGTGCTCCCCGGCGATCACGTCACTTATATTCGCGATCACGCCGCCGCCACCGCCGCGCGGCTCCGCGAAATCATCGACCGCGCCAACCTGGAATCCTTATGATCGTAGCTCTCGAAAACTGGCAGACCTCCCGCGAACCGACGCCGCTGCGCGCGGGCGAAGTGCATCTCTGGCGCGCAAAACTCGCACCCACGCCGGAAGTCCGCGCGGTGCTTTCCAAGAGCGAATGGATGCGCGCTGCGCGCTTTCATTTTGAAGTCGATCGCGAACGCTTCATCGCCGCGCGCGGGCTCCTGCGGCTCATCCTCGCGAACTACGCGGACGCCGATCCGCGCGCGCTGCAATTCGCGCCGGGACCGCACGGCAAACCCGAACTCATCGCGCCCGCGACTGCGCTGCGTTTCAATCTCAGCCACTCCGACGACCTGCTGCTGCTCGCCGTCACGCACGGGCGCGAAGTCGGCGTCGATCTCGAATTCATGCGCGACAACGTGCCATTCGAGACGCTCGCCGACCATTACTTCGATCCCGACGATGCGTGGGATTTGCGCCTGCTGTCCGCTGCGGAAAAGCCGTGGAAATTTTACGACATCTGGACTTGCACCGAGGCGCAGCTCAAGGCCAGCGGCATCGGCATGGCGCAGGGCTGGAAGGTGCCCGACCCGGAACGCTGGTGCATGCACAAGTTCGCGCCCGAAAGCGGATACGCCGCCGCACTCGCCGTCGGCGGCGGTGAATTTCAACTCGGCTGCTGGTCATGGGCGGCATGAGCACCGCAGCGGAGCGCGAAGTCGTGATCGAGCCGACGCACGGCTGGCTGCGCATCGACTGGCGCGCGCTGTGGGAATACCGCGATCTTTTCACGATGCTCGTGCAGCGCGACTGCACCACGCGCTACAAGCAAACGCTGCTCGGCCCGCTCTGGTTCGTGCTCCAGCCCGTGCTCACGACTCTTGTGTTCGTCATCGTCTTCGGGCGATTCGCGGGCATTCCGACGGATGGAATCCCTGGCCCGCTCTTCTATTTGTGCGGCCTGCTCGGCTGGAATTATTTCACGCAAAACCTCACGACCGGCGGCGCGACCTTCGTCAACAACGCGCATCTTTTCGGCAAAGTATATTTCCCGCGCCTCGTCGTTCCCGCGTCCGTCGTCGCCGCGAATGTCGTCGCCTTCGCGCTGCAACTCATCCCGTTCGCCGCCTTCTTCGCGTGGTTTTATTTCACGGGAAAACTCGGCGAAGCCTCGCTGACCTGGCGCGCGCTGCTCTTCCCGCTCCCGCTGCTGCACACCGCACTGCTCAGCCTCGGCGTCAGTCTTTGGATGAGCGCCGCGACC
>JAYVRQ010000141.1:0-7386 GCA_043776145.1 Chthoniobacteraceae bacterium | reverse complement strand
CGTCGCGCCGACATTCCAGCACGCTTCGCGAAACTGGCGCGGCACCGCAGCGAGCGCCTCGCGCAGGGCATTTTCGCGGTGATGATCGCGTGCATCCTGATTCCGCTTTTCCTCATCGTCGGCTATCTCGTGAAGGAAGGTTCGCCGTTGCTCTCGTGGGATTTTCTCACCACGAATCCCATCAGCGGCATGCGCAAAGGCGGCGTCTGGAGCGCACTGCTCGGCACCATCTGGCTCGTCGTCGTTTCGCTCGGCCTGAGCGCACCCATCGGCGTGCTCGCCGCCGTTTATCTCAACGAGTACGCCAAGGACAACTGGTTCAATCGCGTCGTGAACCTCGCCGTCGTGAACCTCGCGGGCGTGCCCAGCATCGTCCACGCGCTCTTCGGCCTCGGCGCGTTCGTGCTCTTCGCGCACATGGGCCGCAGCATCATCGCCGCCGCGCTCACGCTGGCGATTATGACCATGCCCGTCATCATCGCCTCGACGAAGGAATCGCTCGCCGCCGTCCCGCGGCAATTCCGCGAAGCGTGCTGGAACGTCGGTGCGACGCGCTGGCAAACCATCTGGCGCATCGTCCTGCCGAACTCGATCAGCGGCATCCTCACCGGAGTCATTTTGCAAGTCTCGCGCACCGCCGGAGAGACCGCCCCGATCATGTTCACCGGCGCGGTTTTTTACCGGAAGATCGAGGAGGGAAACCTCTTCGCCTACGGCCTCGGCGATCAGTGCATGGCGCTCTCGATGCACCTCTTCACCGTCACCACCCAAGTCACGAACGCCCCGCACGCGCTGCCCTTCGCCATCGCCACCGTGCTGCTCGCGTTTGTGCTGCTGGTGAATCTCACGGCAATTCTCTTCCGCTCATGGCTGCGCGGCCGCAAAAAGTGGTAACGCCCATGAGCACCGCCAACGGTCGCAAGATCAGCGTCGAAAACCTCCGCACTTTCTACGGCGCGAAGGAGGTCCACCACGGCATCAGCTTCCACATCGAGCCGAACGAAATCTTCGGCATCATCGGCCCCGCGCAGTCCGGCAAAACCACGCTGCTCCGCGCGATCAATCGCACGCTCGAATTCACCGCCGGCACGCGCATCGAAGGCACGATCAAAGTCGATGGCGAAGACGTGCAGAAGGTCCGCGACGTGTACGGCCTGCGGCGCAAGATCGGCATGGTCGCCCCGCTCCCCGTCGGCCTCCCGCTTTCCATCTACGAAAACGTCGCCTTCGCCCCGCGCTCCGTCGGCGTGAAAAACAAAGCCGTCCTCAATGAACTCGTCGAACGCTGCCTCACGCAAGCCGCGCTTTGGGACGAAGTAAAAGACCGCCTCGATTCGCTCGGCACCAAACTCTCCGGCGGCCAGCAGCAGCGCCTCACCATCGCCCGCGCCCTTTCCCATGAGCCCGAGATTTTATGCCTCGATGAATTCAGCATCGCCATCGACCCCGTCACCACGATGCGCATCGAAGACGTGCTGAAAGTGCTGCGCCAAAACATGACGATCATCCTCGTCACCAATCTAACGCAGCAAGCCCGCCGCCTCGCCGACCGCACCATGTTCCTCTGGAACGGCGACATCATCGAGTGCGACCAGACCGACGTGATCTTCAGCGAGAACACGAAGGACCGGCGGACCTACGAATACGTGAACGGAATTTTCGGATGAACTCAGCGCAAACGAGCCAGCACCGCCGCCAGCAGCGCGGGACGGACAAAAAGCGTCGAGCGCATGGGCAGCGACTTGAGCAATGCGGTCGCCGCATCCTTGGTCAGAACGCCCAAATTGTAAGCCGCTTCGATCACGCCCAGCGTGCCAATCGACCGGTAGCGAAGAAAACCCGCGGCTTCGCGCGCCTGCTTGTCATCACTGACGAAAAGCTCCGCGCCGAATTTTTCCGCCCAGCCGAGCGCAGCGATTTCTCCGGCGTGGAGTCGGAAACTCCGAATCACTTCGAGCAAATCCGCGCTCATCGTCTCGACATCGGCGACAACGTGATCGCGGAGCTTGGCGCTCACTCCAGGACGATGCTTCTCTGCCTCCCACGCCACCGATTCCGGGACGGCGAGTTTCCCGAGATGGTGCAACAGCGGCAGCGAATCGATTTCATCCAGGTGAATGATTGGCCCCGCATCGAGCACGCAGACGCGCTGCTCAGCGGGCATAGTGTTCATCCACCCACTTCAGTTCCGAAAGGATGTCGGCGCGTTCCAACTGCTCCTCGTTTTCTTCGGCGTAGGCATCGAGCACTTTCCAGCCACCCCTCTCCGGCGGCGGATCAAAACCGAATTCTTTCGCCCAAGCCGCGTAGTGTGCGCGGCGGCGTTCGAGCATCTCTTCCATTTTCTGTGCGAGCATGGCGGGAGGATACGCGACTCGCGTACAAATACAAAACGCAGTTTTCCAGATGACCGCTTCCCCCGCCATTACCACCCGCGACCTCAGCCTCTGGTATGCCAAGTTTCAGGCGCTCAAAGGCATCACCGTCGATATCAAGCACGGCATCATCACCTCGCTCATCGGCCCGAGCGGTTGTGGAAAGACCACGCTACTCCGCTGCTTCAATCGCGTGAACGAGCGGTATGGCTACGTCACCACGACGGGCGAAATCAAAATTCACGACAAGAACATCTACGACGCCGACGTGTCGCTCATCGAGTTGCGCAAAGCCGTCGGCATGGTTTTCCAGCGGCCAAATCCCCTCCCCATTTCGGTCTATGAAAACATCGTCTTCGGCCTCCGCCTGCATTCCGAGAAAAAGCCGACGCGCGCCGAACTCGACGAGGCCGTGGAGAGCGCGCTCACGACGGTCGGCCTGTGGGATGACTTGAAAGACCGCCTCGACGCCCGCGCCATCGGCCTCCAGCTCGAGCAGCAGCAAAAGCTCTGCATCGCCCGGCTGCTCCCACTGAAACCGAGCGTCATCCTCATGGACGAACCATGCAGCGCACTCGACGTGGAAGGCACCCGCGCCATCGAGGAGCTGATGTTTTCGCTGCGCGGAAAATTCACCATCGTCATCGTCACGCACAACATGGCCCAGGCCCGCCGCGCGAGCGACGAAGCCATCTTCATGCTCATGGGCGAATTCATCGAGCACGCGCCGACCGCCGATCTTTTCCTCACGCCGAAAAACGCGAAGACCGCCGACTACATCGAAGGCCGGTACGGCTGAGAAATTTACCGTCCACTTTCCCCGTCGCGCGTCGCGGGAGGCGTACGCTCTACTGCGGCGACGGCACGTCCTCCTCACCGCGTTTCATTTCCATCTTCTCGATCCGCTCGCGGAGCAGGCGAATTTCCATTGCGAGCTTGGAAATGTCGGCGTCCTCCTTTTTCAAATCGGCATCCAGGAAAAGCCGCGCGAAAAGGCCGGTGAGCACACCGAAAAGCCCAACGCCCGTGACCATGAGAATCATCGCGACGACCTTCCCCTCGACCGTCACCGGCACCTTGTCGCCGTAGCCCACGGTCGTCATCGTCGAAACCGCCCACCACACGGCATCGAACGGCGTGCGGATGTTGGATTCCTTTTCGTCCTCAAAGACGAGCACGGCGATGGATGAGAAAATGACGAGCACGAACCCTGTGAGCACCACGGTCAGCGCGAGGCCGCGTGTCCGGTGACGATAGAGGAAAGCGACGAGATGCCGCGCCGAGCGGAACGCGCGCAGAATGCGAATGATGCGGATCACACGCACCATGCGCCCCCAGCGCAGGAAGTCGTACGCGGGGATGCTGGAAATGAGGTCGATCCAACCCCATTTCATAAACGCCAGCTTCGAGGGCGCGCGCCGGAAACGCACCGCGAAGTCGGCGAGGAAAATGACGCACACGAATGTGTCGATGCGATCGAGCAGCAGGCTGACTTCTGGCGGGACGTGAAAGACCGTCTGCGCGAGCAGCGCGCAGAGCACATACACGGAGAGCACGAGCATGGCGATTTCCAGCAGGCCAATGCGCTGCGAGTGGCTGGGCGTTACGTTGTCGGGCGATGGCTTCATGGCTGTGCGGTGGTGGCGAGGATGTGGATGGCTTGCTCCGCGCGCAGTCTTGCGCCGGGCAAATCGAGTCGGTCGCGAGCGTTCGCCTCGTCGAGCAACTCTTCCGTGAGCGTTTCGTCAAACTTGTCGAAAGTCTTCACGTTCATTCGCTGCGCGAGATCCAACGCGGTGTGGTCGCCGCGTGCGATGGATTCCAAATGCGTGTGCCAGCGGGCGGGATCAATCTTTTTATAGGTGATGGAAAGCGCGTCGCACTCCGCAGCGATCCCATCGCATTTGGCGTGAAGCTCCAGCGTGAGCAGGCCACGCGTGCCGAGCCACGGGAACCATTGCACGGAGTCGGCGCGGACGATGTAGCCGGGCACGAGGACGCCAGCGCGGACAGCGGTTTCGCGTGCGGCTTTGAGGAGCGTTTGCGCTGCGCCGTCGAGATACGGCGGTTCGTCTGCGTCGGCGAGTGTCGCGGCCATTTCTTCGACGATGCGCGTGTGGATTTCGCCAGCCGTGCCGAGAAAGACGGGCGCTTTGCCGCCCTTCGTTGGCTGCACCCAGACGGTCTTGGCGGTGGAATCAATCAGCACCGCCACCCAGCGCCGTCCGGCGAGGATGAGATTTTCGCCGACGGGCGGGACCAGTGAACTTTGCAGCTTCCCGATTTCATGCGTGTCGTGCCGCACGATGAATTCCTCGCTCGATGCGAACGCCGCGTAGAAATCGCGCTCCGCTGTGATGCGCTCGCCCTTCGGTGCGAGGATGAGTTCGCCCGTGGGCATTTGCTCGATGAGTTCATGTGCGCCAAGCGAGCGGAGCACGCCGCGAAACATCGCCTCGCGCACATTGCGAAACGCACCGTCCTTCACCAGCACCGTGAACAGCGCCTCGGCGGGCATCCCGCCCGTCTCGCGCAGACAACTGAAGATTTGGTGAACGAGCGTGCTGAGATCGAGCCGGTCGCCTTCGTGCGGCTCCAGCCATTTCGCAAACATCAGCCGCGAAAGCGCAACGGCACGGAGCAGCTTGGGAAAAAATAAATCGGTGAGGGTGCTTCCGGCGTGGGGCGATTCGTCGCGCGCGTAAATCCGCATCACCGCAGCCTCGCCGGGTCGGCGTCCCGAACGTCCGAGCCGCTGCCGCATGGACGCCACGCTCCACGGCGGGTCGAGCTGTGCGATGCGACGGACGGAACCGATGTCGATGCCCATTTCGAGCGTGCTGGAGCAAAGCACCGTCGCGGGTCGCCCGCTTTTCAAAATCGCCTCCGTCTCCTCGCGCACATCTTTGGAAAGCGAGCCGTGGTGGACGTGGAAAGGGTCGGGCGAAATCCGCAGCGCCTTCACCTGCGCGTGGAGTCTGTCCGCGAGGATTTCCAAGCCCTGCTTCGCGTTGCCGAAAACGAGGTTCGTGCCATCCGCGCAGGTGTGGAGAATGTCGGCGGCGATGTCGTCGAGTTCGTCCGTGGGCGTCGTCGGGATTTCATCGTTTTGCTCGCGCAGCATTCCGAGCGGATGCGGCTCGCGCGCTTGCTCCGGCGTGAGCGCAGCCGCCGCGTCGAGCGCCGCGCTTGGATTCCAGCGGCGAATTTTGTCACCCGCGACTTCCTCCCCGCGCAGATATGCCTTGATGCCAAACTTTACCGCTTGGTCCCCCGTGCCGGTGATGATGCTCACGCTGTCCGGCGCATCGGGCGCGATGAAAGCACGCGCGCCTTGCGGGTCGCCGAGCGTCGCGGAAAGACCGACGATGCGCGGCTTGCGACCCGTCGCGACGGAGAGGCGCGCGAGCAGACTGCGCAGATGCACGCCACGCACGTTGGAAAGGAACGAGTGCAACTCGTCGATGACGACGAAATCCAACTCCGCGTAGATGCGCCGCAAATGGACGCCGTAGTTGATGAAATTGGATTCGAGCGATTCCGGCGTGATGAGCAGGATGCCACCCGGCGAGTCGCGCAGCCTGCGCTTTTCCGTCGCACTCGCCGCGCCGTGCCAGCGATGCACCGGAACTTCGACATCCGCGCAGAGCGTTTCGAGCCGCGAAAACTGATCGTTAATGAGCGCAACGAGCGGGCCGACGTAGAGCGCCTGCACGGATGGGCGCGGCTTTTCCGCGAGTCGCGAAATGATCGGCAGAAATGCGGCCTCGGTTTTTCCTCCTGCTGTCTGCGCGCAGATGAGCAGATGTCCGTCGCGAGCGAGCAAGGCGTTGATGGCCTCGACTTGGATGTGATGCAGTTCCTTCCAGCCGCGCTGGAAAATGGCCTTCTGCACACCGGGATGCAGCAGCGAATAGGCTGCCGCGCTCATCAGAGTTTGAAGGTTTGAAGATCGCCGTCGTCATCGACAGGCGGCGCAACTCCGAGCGCGACTTCTTCCTCCACCGACGCAGGCACCTCCGCCTTTTTGATGAAGTTCGCACCGACAAACTCCTGCCACGTCTTGCCGGGGTTTTGCTCCATCACGTTCAGCAGTCCAACGAACGAACGCACCACGTCGCGCGGCGTTTTGAAATACTCCGCGCCTAGCGTTTCGTTCGCGCGTTGCAATACGGCGACAAGAGCATCGTCGGGCACGAGATACTTCGCCGCGTCGCCGCTGGCGTGAACGTGGCGGATGTTGCGGAGTAGAACGAACAAATCTTCCGGCGTGAGATTTTGCAGCCGCACCACGGGGCCGGACAAATCGCGCACACTTTCATCCGCAAAGCTGTTTTCGACCAAGCGCGAGCGCAGCGCCTCGTAGCTGTGCAGGCCACGCCGTTTGTCTTCCAAACATTCATCCGTGCCCGCGAGCACGAAGCCGAGATTGGCCGCTCCGCCTTGGTAACAGTCATTGATGATGGAAAGCAGCGCCTCGTAATTCGCCTGCCGCACGCGCGTATTCGGGAGCCGATGCGAAAGCACCACCAACTCATCCAAGCCGACCAGCAACCCGCCGAAGCCCGCCTTTGCGCAGAACGCGCCCATGAGTTTGAGGCTGTCGTAAAAGTTTTCGTCCTCGATGATGTCGCGCACACCGAGGTCCTGGCGTGCTTCCCTCTTGGTCGCGTATTCGCCGCGCAGCCAGCGTAGCGCGTGGCCTTGCAGCGTTTCGTTCCCGCTGGCGTGGCCCTCGTAGTATTTGCCGAGCACTTCCGCGAAAGCGAAGCCGCCAACGTGCTCTTGCAGTCCACGCAGGTCTTCGACGATGCGACGCTTCACATCCTCCTCACTGCCGCCCGCGCTGGTCACTTTATGATGCACGTCGGAAATCCAGCCCTCACACAAATTGCGGAGCGCCCCGCCGTCGGGCTTAGAGACTGTGTAAAAAGTCATTTAGCGAGTCTGCGGAGCATGATGCGGGAGGCTTGAATGAGGATCATGGCTTCGCTGGAGGCAGTTTTGGTTT
>JAYVRQ010000140.1:0-7387 GCA_043776145.1 Chthoniobacteraceae bacterium | reverse complement strand
CGGTGCTGAATCATCTTGCGGGGACGTATCTGGCGATGGGCGAGCCGCGCGAATCGCTCGCCTTTTTCCTCCGCGCCAGCGAGGCGGAGCCGGGGAATGCCTCGACCCATTTTAGTGCGGCAAATGTCGCCTGCGTCTTCCGGCACGATGTCGGCCGGACGGAGGACGAAGCCTTCACTTTGGCGCTCAAACATTACGCCGAGGCGCACCGGCTGGCTCCGCTCAACGCCGAGTATGCACGGGGCTACGCCGAGACCTTCTACATGGTCGGAAATCCCGACTGGCAGACCGCGGTCCAAGTCTGGCGGGACTACCTTAACCTGATGCCAGAGAAGAATTTCGCCCTGCTGAACCTCGCCCGCGTTCACATCAATCTGGGCGAGACCGAAAAGGCCCGCGCCTGTCTCGCCCAAGTGACCGGAACCGAATACGACCGCCTGAAAAACCGCCTCACCGCCCGGATCGACGCCGGGCTTTCCCCTGTAAAACCGCCGGAATCCCCGAAAACCGAAAATTCACCGAAACCCGGCATTGACGAAGCTCCCTTGCCCCCCTAGCATCCGCTCCCGCTCACCAAATTTTTTCATCAACTCCAAACCAGAAAGACAGGGAAACACAAAATGCCTGAAGTAATAGTCCGCAAAGGGGAACCGATCGACCGCGCGCTCAAGCGCCTGAAATCGAAGCTCGACGCCGAGGGGATCATGGACGAAATCCGCCGCCTCCGCGCCTTTGAGACGCCGACACAGCGAACCAAGCGCAAGGCCAAAGCGAACGCCAAACGCGCCAAGGCCAAGTTCCGTTTCACGCCGCAGTAGTCCGGCGCGGGATCGCCCGCTTTTCAAAATTCCGAACAGCCAGCCGATGCGAGTCGGCTGGCTGTTTGTCTTTGAACATTGGACGTTGAACGTTTAGCTCCGCGCAGCGGCGATGCCTGCGGCGCTAAACGTCCAACGCTCAACTTCCAACATTCAAAGATCACTCCGCTTCACCCCCGGAACATGCGCGCCTTCATCATCAATCTCGACACTGCTGCGGATCGCTGGAAACGCATCGTCGAATTGTTTGCCCGCACGCGGATTTCCGTGGTGCGAGTTCCTGCGGTCGCCGGGGCCGAACTGCAACTGCCGATCCCGGAGTTTCACGAGCGACGCTTTCATCTGCTCCATGGGCGCGCAACGAATGTGCGCGAGGTCGGCTGCTACCTGAGCCATGTCGCGGCCATGCGCGCCTTTCTCGAAACGGACGACCCGCACGGCCTGATCTGCGAGGATGACATCGTGCCTGGCCCGGCTTTCGACGAAGTGCTCGAGAGCGCGCTCACCCACGCGCGACATTGGAATGTACTGCGCCTCACCGGCCTCGGCGAAGGCATACCGCTCAAGGCTCGCAAACTCGGCGGCGACTTTCATCTCTGCATCAGCCTCGGGCGGGTGAAGGGCGCGGGCGCGTATGTGGTCGATCGTGCGGCGGCGAAGGCATTCGTCGAGCAGTTGCCGCCGATGTGGCTGCCGTTCGATCACGCGATTGACCGCGAGTGGTTTTTCGGATTACGCGCCGCGTACGTCCTGCCGTTTCCCTGCTCGCAGACCGAGGCGGGTTTCCGCTCGTCGATCCAGACGGGGAAAACCGGCAAAACCCGCTCGCGCCGCCGCTGGCTCACGACCTATCCGTACCAGGCGGGCAACGAACTGACGCGCTGGCTGTTCCGAAGCTGGAGCTGGCTCCGCGCACGCGGCGGGTGACAAAAAAAATACGGTCATTCCGACCGAAGCGCAGGCGGGCCAGTGGGCGGAGCGTAGTGGAGGAACCTCTCGCTTCTCTTCACGGGCGAAGGCGGTGCGGAGCATCGCACGGGTTCGCCCACCGCCTTCGCCCGCGCGAAGAAAAGTGAGAGGTTCCTCCACTACGCTCCGCCCACTGGCCCGCCTGCGCTTCGGTCGGAATGACCGTTGTTTTTGAGATGTTCGCCAAGTAGGTGAGCGCCTACTTCGCCGGGATTTCATTCAGTGTGTAATACGCGACGGGATGGACGAGCGGGCTGCCGGTGGCGGACTTCACGCCGTCGAGATGCAGTTCGTGGATGTGGCCTTTGGTCAGCGTGTCGAAGGTCAGGCGGACGGATTTTCCACCGCTGCCGACGGTGGCTTTGGTGATTTTCGGGATCACGTCGTCCACCTCGGGGCTGCCGTATTCGGCGCGGTAAATGTAGGTGAATTCGCGCGCGGCATAACTCGCGGGATTCCCGGCGGTGGCGGGATCGACCGGCGCGGTGAAGCTCAGCTCGAAGCCATCGGGCCGGGCGCGCATCTCGTGGATTTCAAAGGGCGTCTTCCCCGTCCAGTCCACGCGCTCGAAGCTGAAAGGTCGCCCGCCTTTCGAGCCCCAGCCGCGATCGGAGCCGCCGGCGAAAAGCTGGCCGTCGTCATTCATGCGCCCGCCGATGAGCCCGGAGCGAAAGCCCGCGAGGAAGGGGAACACCACGCCCTGCTTGATGCCGTTCACTTCCTCGAGGAAAACGCGCGCGATGTTGGAGTGGCTTTGATCGGCGATGAAGAGCTGCTTTGGAAACGGCCCGAATTTTCCCCCGCTCAAATCGCACACGATGAACGACGACGAGTTCCCGATTTTTCCATGCACCATGTACACAGCGGGCGGCACGAGTTCCTTGATCCGCGCGCGCTCGGCGACCATGCGGCTTTTGTCATTCGGCTCGACGGGGCGCGGTCCCATGCCGGGCGCTTTGTCGTACCATTTGAAACCGCCGGGATGTCCCTGGAAGGTGCCGGGAATCAAGTGCTGGAGCGTACACGCGCCGTGCCACGGTCCTTGATTGTCGGTGTAATAAACTTCGCCGTCTGCGTCGAAACCGATGCCGCCGGGCGACCGAATGCCGCTGCATGTCGGGACGAGCGTGCCGTCCGGTTTCACGCGCAGCGCCCATCCGCGAAAATCCGCGTTGCTACTAAATGAGCCAGTGAGGCAAAGCGTGATCCAGAGATCGCCATGTTTGTCAAAGCGCGAGCCGAAGGCATACTCGTGATAGTCGCCACTCACGCCCCATCCGTCGTTGATCGTGGCAAAGCTGTCCGCGCGTCCATCGCCGTCGTCATCCTTGAGCCGCGCGACTTCGTAGCGATTGGTTTCGTAAAGCGCGCCGTCCTTCCACGCGAGCCCCATCACCTCGTGCTGCCCCGACGCGAAGAGCCGGTATTGCACTTTCGCCGGATCGCCCTGCGCGCCGGACACCGTCCAGATTTCCCCGCGCCGCGTGCCGAGCGCGAGCTTGCCGCCGGGCAGCAGTTCGATGGCGCTGACTTCCAGCGCGGTTTCCTGCGGCGTGTCGAAAGTGGTGATCGTGTAGTAGTCGGATTCCGCCGCGCGCGCAGGCGCGATGGCGAGAAAGAGGCCGCAAAAAATGGGAAGCGATTTCATATCAGTGAGCGTGGGTGTGCGGCCAGGCGTAGGTGATTTTGATTTCGGCACGCGCGGGGACGAGCAGGTTGCTTTTGGAAATCCGCGCGCCCGCGACGGCGACGCTGTATTGATTTTCAAAGCTGCGTCCCTGTACCTCGAAGACCCCGCCCGCCACGAGGAATCCATCGCCCGTCGGCTGGAGCGTGCCGCTCGCCACACGCAGAAATGCGTTCGCCGGGATCGGTCCCGCGAGCTTCAGCGTGCGGACGATTTTTCCACCCGCCGTCGCCTCGCCCTCGCACTCAAAGCGGTCGCTCACTTTCACGCCGCTCCATTCATACAGGAAAGTCGGGAGGCGCTTCGCATCGAGCGTGTAGCCTTTCCACGCATAGCCCTCGGCGCGCTTCGTCCATTCCGCATCAGCGGAAGCGAGGATGGCGAAAGGCACGCCCACCTCTGCGGAGGGTCGCAGCAGATCGTAGCCGAGCGGGGCCTGCTCGCCGCCGCCGCGGTCCGTCCAGTGCAGCGCCGCGTCCATGAACGCCCCGCGCCACAGCAGCGCGAGATTCATCCGCTCCGCACTCCACGCGAGATTGAAGCCGCCGGGATACCCGACCGCGATGGGTCGCCCGCCCGCGCCCGCGATGAAATTTCGATACACGACCGGCTCCTTTTCCACCACGAGCGGCAGCCCGATCCGGCCCTCTTTTTTCTTCGCGACACGCGCGCCGCCGCCCGCTTTCGGATGCACCCACTTGCTCAGCGGCGTGCTGGTGAAATCCTCGCCGCGCCACGCCGCATACAATTCCGACTGGCCCGCTGCCTGAAAATATTCCAGCCGCAAATCATGCTCGCCCGCCTTCAGCTTCACGCGGCTTTCCTTGATCTCGGATGAAGGATGAATGCCGTCGTGTTCGATCGTTTTTTTCCCGTCGATCGAAAGCCGCACGCCGTCGTCGCCCGCGATGGAAAAAACGTATTCGCCATCCTTCGGCGCGTTCAGTTTACCGGAGTACACGATGCCGAACTGATTCTTGTAATCATCCACCTTGATCTGAATCAGCTTGTCCGCGACCTCGCCCTCGCGATGCGCCTTGAGCGCGGAAAAGTCCGGCAGTTCCTTCCAGTCGCCGAGATAAAGCGCAAACTTCAGCGACGTGAAACCCGGCCCCGGCAGCGCGACGCGCATCTTTCCGTTCATAATCATCGCGTGCCCCGGAAACGTGCAGACATACGGATAAACGCCGCCCTTCTCGGGAGCCTTGAAAACGATTTCCTCGCGCGACTTCGGAGCCACCGCCTTCGAGTGCGCCAGCATCCGCGGATCGTCCGGCAGCCATTCGCGCTTCAAGGCTTCGTCGGGTTTTTCCAGATTCTTATTCGCCACCGCCACGACATCCGTGCCCGCCTGGAAAAAGACGAGGTTGTGCGGCATGTCGTCCGCGTTTTCAAAAACGATCTTCATCTCCGCGCCCGGCTGCACCGTGAAATCCGTCACGTCATACCGCATCTGGCCTTGGAGCGTTTTGATGTGAACGACCTGCGGCTCGGCGGCGAAGGCGAGCGGCGCGGCAAGGAAGAAGGCGAGGAACTTGGGCGGCATGGCTAGCGGGAAAGACCGCCGGGCGGCAACGGGCTTAGCCTGCAAAAATACGTCCCTGATTGCGCAGTAGCCGCGCGCCCCGGCTTTTGCTATCAACGACGTTTGAAAGCGGGTCTTTCTACACCGACGACCCAATCGAACCCTATGAGCAAACCCAACGAAAATCCCCCAAACGGTGGCGCTGACGCCGCCGATCGCCCCGGCAATGTGGACAAAATCCGCGACATCCTTTTCGGATCACAAATGCGCGATTACGACAAAAAATTCGCGCGTCTCGAAGAGCGGCTGCTCAAGGAAAGCGCCGATCTGCGCGAGGAACTCAAGCGCCGTTTCGCCTCGCTCGAATCGTTTATGAAAAGCGAAGTCGAGGTGCTCAACGACGCGCAGAAATCGGAGAAAGCCGCGCGCGACGAGGCGCTGAAAGCCGTCGGCGAAAAACTCGGCGAGACGGCGAAAACGTGGGAACGCAAGGCCGCACAGAGCGAGGAGCAATCCGGCAAGGCGCAGCGCGATCTGCGGCAACTCATCCTCGATGAAACGAAACGGCTGGCCGAGGAAATCGCGCAGAAGCACTCGAACGTCTCGGCGGAACTCGGTCGCGAGTCGCAGGAATTGCGCGGCATGATGACCGACAAACACGCGCTCTCCGATCTCTTCGCCGAGCTTTCGCTGCGCCTGAAAAATGAGTTCCAGTTTCCCGGCGAATAATCCGCGCAAGGCAGCGACGCGACGACCATGAGCCCCGGCGAGCCGCCGGGCGATGGCGAGAAAATGGAGCAGCTTCGCGAGTTGCTCATCGGCCCCGAACGCAGGAACCTGGCCGATCTCCGGCGCATCGTCACCGAGCCGGGTGAGAAGACGCACGAGCTGAGCCGCATCCTCCCGCACGCGGTCCGGCTCTCGACCGCGAAGGACACGCAGCTTTCCCAGGCCCTCGCGCCCACGCTCGAATCGGCGCTGAAAGAGTCGGTGAAAAAAGACCCGCGCATCCTCACCGATGTCGTCTTCCCGATCATCGGCCCGGCGATCCGCAAGGCGATGGCGGAGGCATTCAACAAGATGCTGCAATCGCTGAACCAGACGCTCGAACACAGCCTGTCCGTGCAGGGTTTCAAGTGGCGCTTCGAAGCGTGGCGAACGGGGAAAAGTTTCGCGGAAGTGGTGCTCTCGCGCTCGCTGATTTACCGCGTCGAGCAGGTCTTCCTCATTCACAAGGAGACGGGTCTGCTGCTCGCGCACGCGCAGTCCGCGAACGCCGTCGCGCAGGATGCGGACATGGTTTCCGGGATGCTCACGGCGAATCTCGACTTCGTGCGCGACTTCATGCGCGACGCTTTCAAGGCGCAGGACAGCTCGTCGCTTTCCACACAATACGGCGACTACAATCTCTGGCTGGAATCGAACTCGCAATTGACGCTCGTCGCCTTCATCACCGGCACCGCGCCGGAGGAATTGCGCGAGGTGCTGCAAGGTGCGCTCGAACGCATCACGATCGACCAGCACGCGGTGCTCACGGAGTTCGCCGGGAATGCGGAACGATTCGCGGAATATGCAGGGGACGCCTCGCGCTTCGAGGCCGCGCGCCCGGTGCTCGAAGACTGCCTGCGCGTGCAGCTCGCGGAGCGGTCGGGAAAAATGTCGCCGCTCATCCGGGCGTTGCCGCTGCTCATCCGGGCGCTGCCGCTGCTGCTGGTGCTCGCGCTCGCCGGGCTTTGGGAATGGAGCTACATCCGCCAAGTCGAGCGCCGCGCCGCGGACGAACGCGCGCTCGTGGACGCGCAGCAGCGCCTCCACGCCGTGCATCGCGCGGCGCGCGCGGAGCAGCAGGAAGCCGCGCGGCTCGCGAGATATGCGCAGCGGCTCAATGCCGAGGAAGGCGTCGTCGTCACCGAGGCCGCGCGGCGCGACGGACGGAATTTCATCGCCGGTCTGCGCGACCCGCTCGCCGCCGATCCGCAAAGTTTTCTCGCCGACGCGGGCCTCGCGCAGGACACACTCGCGGGCCGCTGGCAGCCGTACTATTCGCTGACTCCGATCATGGTGCTCAAACGCGCGATCCAGCGCCTGAAGCCGCCGGCGGGCGCGAAGCTGGAGATGCGCGGGGAGACGCTCGTCGTCACCGGCAGCGCATCCGGCGCGTGGGTCGAATCCGCGCGCAAAAACGCGGAGAGCATTCCCGGCGTCGCGGGCATCGACACGAGCGGCGTGCTCGATGTCGGGATGCTGGCGCTCGCGGCGAAGAAAAAAGAGATCGACGAAACGGTGATTTTTTTCGGCGAGGGACTCGAGATCGCGCCGAATCAGGACGACGCGCTGAAACAACTCGCGTCGCGCATCACGGAGTTTCAGGTCATCGCCAAAGCCCTC
>JAYVRQ010000139.1:0-2279 GCA_043776145.1 Chthoniobacteraceae bacterium | reverse complement strand
GAAGGATTGCGCCGCGGCCGTGAGGGTTTGCTAACGTCGCTGAAGACTGGCCCGTTCAGTCGGGGAGACCGAAACCGCTGACGCGAATCGAACGTCGCCAAGTTGCAGAGCCAGCGGCGCGCGTCAACGGGAATCTTTCGCGGCGTGCAGGTTTCTTCACGATGCGCCGAGGAGGAGCCTGCGGATTTCCGGCAGCGTGGCCGTTCCGGTGGTCCCGACCTGATGGATGACGATGCTCGCCGCGGCCATCGCGATTTCCATCGCTTCGGAAATAGTGGCTCCGGCTGCCAGCGCCATCGTGAGATTTGCGGATACGGAATCGCCTGCGCCGACAATATCAATCGGTCCACGAATCGGGAACGCCGGCACATGGACAATATCGCCGGACTCGTTTGCCCCGAGTATTCCATCGTCGGCCATCGTCACAAAAACCGCGCGGCCATTATTGTGCGCGAGTCGCCCGGCTGCGGCCCGCATTGCGTCATCATCCGATTCGGATACCCCTGCAAGCAGCGACAACTCGCGCGCATTCATCTTCCAAATGCACGGCGGCCAGCCGCTCAATCCGCGCCTGCAGTCTGCGACCACCGGCACGGCGGGGTGCGTCTGCGAGAGAACGCCGATCATCTTTTGAATGCGAGAGGTCACGACTCCAGTTCCCGCGATGTCCACTTGATCCATCACGATCACCGCGTCGGAAATTTCGACGATGCTTTTCAACGCGTCGAGCAACTGTCCTTCGACGCGTGCTTCCGTGGGCGTCCAATTCTTCAAGTCTAGCCGGCTCAATTCGCAGGGTGTCTTTCCGGGTTCGTGGATCAGCGGCTTCGTGTACGAAAATGTGCGCCGCTCCGGTGTCTGGATGAAGCCGCCGAGATTTACGCGAGGTGTATTGCGCAGCGCTCGGAGAAGTTCCCAGCCCTCGCCATCCTCGCCGCAGAACCCGACGGGCAGGACTTCTCGTGCGCCAAGTGCGACGACGTTGCCGAGGATCGTTCCTGCAGCGCCGGGCTGCGAACGGACGCCGATGACATTGTGAACCGGCAGTCCGGTCTCGATGGAAATCTCGCCCTTCGCCGGGTCTATATCGAGGTAGCGGTCGAGGCAAAAATCGCCGACGACCGCGATGCGCAGCTTCGCGTAGCGCTCCGAGAGTTGCGCGAACCGTTCCGGTGTCATGTCAGGCCCTTAGCGCGTGCAGGAGATTGTGGACGAATGCGACATTGTCGCACTGTGCGTATTGCATCGCCCCGCCCATGCGTGAAAAACTTTTGCAGAATCGCAGGTAATACGCGGGGGAAGTCTTCGGCGGTTCGCCCTGCGTCCAGTCCCAGTTCCCGCCGTCCTGCAGATCTACGACGTAGATGTGATGGCCGCTCACAGGGGGACGAGCATTTTGAAAGCGCACGTTGTGTACGCAGCTCAGGCTCTTTTCAAAAACCTGTGGCGCCATGATCGCCGATCCGACGGCGAGTAGCACTCCGCCGTCCAGATGATCGACGCTCGCACACATCGAATGAAAATCCGTGGCGGCAGCGCGACCGATTGCGGCGCCATTGAACATCGGATGGCATGACACGATGTCGTAGCCGATGCTCGGATGCACCGTCGCCGGCACGCCGAGGCGAAATGCCTGCGCGAGGATGGAAGCGTGCTTCCACTGGTGGACGATCTCATGCCGGCCCGTGGCGATCCCGTGGCGCTGCATCGCCGCGAGCACCTCTGCCTGTGCCGGGGCCGCCGCATCCGCGTGAGTGAGGGCTTCGCGCAAATCAGCGGTCGAGGGAAAAGTGCATCCGTCCCCGTGGATGAAACGCCCGAGCGCCGCACCATAGCCCTCTCCGCGCAATCCGCCCGCGAGCAGGGCGAGGTGAATGTTGCGACCGGTTTCCTCCCACGTTCCAAATGTTCCCGTCGCGACATTCTCCTCCACGCTCTCGCATGACCGCCCAAGCCATGCGAATTCCCAGTCGTGAATCGTCCCCGCGCCGTTCGTCGCGATGTGCGTGATCCAGCCGCGCTCCATCAGTTCGGTAATGATGCGAGCCGCGCCATTCCGCAGCAGGTGTGCACCATACATCAGGATCACCGCCGCACCTTTCTCGCGGGCCGCGCGGATGTTCTTCGCAGCGTCCGTGATCGTCGCCATCGCCGCCATCGCAGCAGGCTTCGAGTCCGGTTCCACGATGATATCGTCCGCCGATAAAAGGCTGCTCCGTTCGGCCAGCGGATGTGTACGAAGTTCGGAAGGGTCGTATCGGTTCATGATGCGATGAGTG
>JAYVRQ010000138.1:0-28648 GCA_043776145.1 Chthoniobacteraceae bacterium | reverse complement strand
GGTTTCATCCCCTACGTGAAACTCCTCGCGTGGATTCCATCGCTCGCGTGCGGCCACCTCGCGCTCCTGCAAATGAAACGCGACCCGACGCTCGGCGGCTGGTGGATCGCCGTGGCGGGGCTGGCGGTGACTTACTTCCTGCTCGTCCTCGTCCTCACCTACGCGGCGCTGATGATTTTCCACGGGCGCAGTTTGTTTTAAGCGCGCTCATGGAATCCGGGTAGCATGCACGGCTCGCACGGGGGCTTTTTTCCTCGAACACGGCGCAGATTGCCACGCCGCCGTGACTGCGGCATCCTCGCGCGCATGAAACTGCTCCCCATTTTTCTCTCGCTCGCGTGCGCGCTGGCCGCCGAGACCGTGAAGGATCGCGAAGGCGCGGTGCGCAACGACAAGGCCGCGATGGAGAAAGACGCACGCTGGATTTACAACGACGCCGGGCGCGGTTTCGCCGAGGCCCGGCGCACCGGCAAGCCGCTGCTCGTCGTGCTGCGCTGCGTGCCGTGCCTGGCCTGCGCGGGCATCGACGCGCAGGTGCTGCTGCAGGAGACCGAGTTGTCGCCGCTGCTCGATCAATTTGTTTGCGTGCGCGTCATCAATGCCAACGCGCTTGATCTCTCGCGTTTTCAGTTCGACTACGACCTGTCTTTTTCCACGCTCTTTTTTCACGGCGATGGCACTGTGCTCGGTCGCTACGGCTCGTGGACGCATCAAAAAAACGCGCAGGAAAATTCCACCGCCAGCTTCCGCCTCGCGCTGGAGGAGGCACTGAGGCTGCATCGCGGCTACCCCGCGAACAAGGCCAGGCTCGAGACCAAACAGGGTCTGCCAATTCCATTCAAGACGCCGGTCGAGATTCCCTCGCTCGCGGATCGCTACAAGACCGCCCTTGATTGGGAAGGGAAGGTCGTGCAGAGCTGCGTGCATTGCCACATGATCGGCGATGCAATTCGCACATCGTATCGCGACAAAGGCGAACTTATCCCGCAGGCGTGGGTTTATCCGCAGCCCGCGCCGGAAGCGATCGGGCTCAGCTTGGCGATGAATGAGCCTGCGAAGATCGAAGCGGTGGCCGCCGACTCGATCGCCGCACGCGCGGGTTTGCGCGCCGGGGACAGGATCAACCTTCTCGGAGGTGCGCCGATGAGTTCGATAGCAGACGTGAGCTGGGCTCTGCACGTTGCGTCGGACGAAGGCGAACTGCGCGGCTTGGTCAATCGGAGCGGGCAATCGACTCCGTTAAAATTCACGCTCACGCTCCCGCCGGGCTGGCGCGCGAAGTCCGACATCTCGCGCCGCGTCGGCACCTGGCCGATGCGCGCGATGGCCTTCGGCGGCCTCGTCCTCGAAGACCTCGACGATGCCGGTCGCGCGAGCCGCGGACTCAGCACGAAGGATCTCGCCCTTTTCGTGAAACACGCCGGCCAGTACGGCATCCACGCCGCGGCGAAAAACGCGGGCTTTCAAAAAGACGACGTGCTCGTCGCGATCGACGGTCTCGCGCAGCGGATGGGCGAGGGCGAACTGCTCGGTGTGCTCCTGCAAAAGCATCGCCCCGGCGAAAAGGTCGGGGCCACGGTGCTGCGCGGCGCGGAGCACGTGAACCTCACGCTGCCGATGCAGTAGCCGCGGGAAAAAATTCGGTTCCGCATTTGTCGCGCGGGCTGCTATCTGGGTGTGCATGGAAATCATTCGCGCGACGCTTCCCGAGTGGGATGCGGCCCTGCCAAAGCTCCGCATCCCGGTCGAGCGTCTCACGCTCGCGAAGCGGCGGTGGCGCGGGGTCGCGGAGGATGGGCGCGAGTTTGGATTCGATCTCGATGCGCCGCTCGGGGATGGGGCGGCGGTGTTCGCGGGCGGGAGCGGCGTCTATTTGATCGCCCAGAAGTATGAGCCGGTTTTGGAATTGCGGATTGCGGATTGCGGATTGCGGATTGCGACGGATGCGGCGCGGCTGGGGTGGGTGATTGGAAATTTGCACTTTCCGATGGAGGTCACGGCGGAGGCGATTCGCGTGGCGGACGATCCGGCGCTGCGGCAGCTTTTTGCGCGGGAGTCGCTGCCGTTCAGAGCTTGCAAGCGCGTGTTTCATCCACTGAGCGGAGGGCACCGGCATTGAGCGTGGAGAATACCGATTTCGAGTGGCTGCCTGGTCTTTTGCAAACGACGGATGCGCTGTTTCCGACGGGTGCGTACGCGCACTCGCTGGGTTTTGAGGAAAGCGTGCGGCTCGGGGTCGTGCGCGATGAGGCTTCGCTGCTGGCGTTTTTGCACGAGCAGATCATCCCGGCGCAGCGTCAGCAGGAGCTTCCGTATTTACGTTTTACGTTTCACGCGACCGACCTCGATGAAACGTGCGCGATCGACCGCGAAATCGGCGCCTGGAAACTGGCGCGCGAAACCCGCGAGGCGAGCGCGCAGCTTGGCGTGCGGCGGCTGAAGGCCTTGCGCACCATTTGCGCCGAGCCGCTGCTCGCGGAATTCGAGCGGGCCATCGGCGAAGGGCGTGCGAGCGGGCATCATCTGGTGGTCTGCGCGTTGCAGGCTCGCGTGGAAAAGGTGCCGCTCGCCGCCGCGCTCACGACTTACCTTTACCAATCGCTCGCCGCCGTCTGCGCCGCCGCGCTGAAGCTCATCCGCATCGGGCAGGATGGCTGCCAGCGCACGCTGCGCACGGCTTTGGCGAATGCCGAACCCACCGTGCGCGCCTCATTCGCAGTCGCGCGCGGGGACGCGGGCTGGTTTAATCCGCTGCTCGAAATCGCCGCCATGCGCCACGAGCGCGCGGACGAGCGGCTCTTCATCTCATGAATACACCATCAATACGCCCCATCCGCATTGGCATCGGCGGACCTGTCGGGTCGGGGAAAACCATGCTCGTCCTGCGGCTTTGCCAGTGGCTGCGCGGGGAGTTTTCCATCGCCGTCGTCACGAACGATATTTACACGCGTGAAGATGCGGAATTCCTCGTGCGCAACGACGCGCTCGCGGCGGATCGCGTCATCGGCGTGGAGACGGGCGGGTGTCCGCACACGGCGATTCGCGACGATACTTCGATGAATCTCGCAGCCATTGCGGAACTAGAGACGCGGCATCGCGATGTGCAGCTCATCCTCGTCGAAAGTGGCGGCGATAACTTGAGCGCGACGTTTTCGCCGGAACTCGTGGACTCCTTCATCTACGTCATCGACGTGGCCGAGGGGGATAAGATCCCGCGCAAGGGTGGACCGGCGATCCGGCACAGCGATCTGCTGCTCATCAACAAGACAGAACTCGCGCCCCACGTCGGCGCGGACCTCGGCGTGATGGCGCGCGACTCGAAGCTCATGCGCGGCGCGCGACCCTTCATCTTTGCCGATTTGCGCAGCGAGAAGGGGAAGGATGAGCTACTGGCATGGCTGCGGCGCGAAGTGCTTTTTGGCATGGGTCAGGAGCAAGGAGTAAAGTAGTCCACGGCTTTAGCCGGCCAAGACGCGGAACACGGGATGACTTTCAGCAGTCTCTGACTTTCCTGACTTTCCCGACTCCGGGCAGTGATCCCGTGGCACGAGTTTTTGCCGGCTAAAGCCGCGGACTACTTTGCTGGCTCAGCGGTTCTTCCCGGTCCCGCCGCCGCTGAGTTCATCCGGGTCAAGCGAGACGGGGAGATGCACGCCGGGGATGTCCTTGAGCGTGAAAGTGAGCACCAGCCCGTAGTCGTTCACACCCCGGTTATCCCGCACCACAAAGCCGAGCGAGGCCACCCAGCTCGACAGATCGCGGTGCAATTCATATCTCTGCGTTTCGAGGATGTTATCCTGAAATTCGTAAAGCTCGCGCACACTGACACCCCAGTTATCATTCAGCCGGAAGTAACCGCCGAGGTTCACCTGGTTCGAGTCCGCGAAGGACGGGCTCTTCGAGATATAGCGATGCCCGATGTTCAGTTGAATGTTCGAGTTCACCATGAAACCGAGGCTCGTGTTGACTTGCGTGAACCCGGTGTCGAGCAGCGGGAGCTGCGCGTCCAGCGTCAGGTACACCCACGGCAGCGGCACCCAGCGCAGGCGGTTCACCACGTTGGAAAAGGTGCCCTCGTCATCCGTCAGCGTGCTGCCAAAGTTGGGGCGGTCGAGGTTCACATCCACGAATGTATCGAGTTCCAGCCAGTTGTGCGTGATGCTGTCCCGCTTGGTCTGAAGCCGGTTGCGCACGCCAAGCCGCAGGATCGTCCACGAGTCGATCGTGTCCACGCTGTTGAATTGCGGGAAGTCAATCGGTGGCAGTTCCGTCGAAGGATTCAGCCGGTCGAATTGCAGGATGTGCTGCGGGTCTTCGCCGGAGTAGTTCCAGGAAAAATTCGCGTAGGGCTGCACCACATGACGCAACCCTTCCAGCCCCAGCATCCGCGATTGCACTGTCCCGAACTCCCGCGAAAACTTGAACGAAGTCTCGAACCCCGCATTGAAGGCCGGGCGCAGCACCGCCCCCTCGGTTCGCAGCACACTTCTTGCGACTCCGTTTTGGATTTCATTCACATACTGTCCAGTATCGCCGTAGTAAGTCGCCCGCGCCCCGACGCGCGGGACGACCGAGAGCCATCCCCCAAAGGTATGCGGCAAAGTCAGTTGATGGAAGACATCCGCGCGAAAGGTATCATAGTCCGCGAGCAGGGAATCGTCCGCGAAGTTGCGCTTGAGGAAGCCCGCCGAGGTGACGTTCTCCCAAAACACCGGCCCTTGCAAAAGCGGCGCGCGTTTGCCTTCCACCGACAGCTCCGGCAGCCGCTCCGTCCCATCGAAGTGATCCTCGTTCAGGTTATTCCGCGCGATGAGATGCGCGGTGAAGTTCTCATCCCACTTCGTCAGCGCGACCACGTTGTCGGGATTCGGATTCCGGCGAAACTCGCCCCCTTCAAAGTCCTGGAGAAAGCGCGCATCGCTCACGCGGTTGATGTCCGCCGTGAAATAGATGTCTTCGGTAAGATAGGTGCGGTCTTGAAACGACACACGGTAGCGCAGTGGATCGATCGCCTCCCGATCGAGCCCCGTCTTGTTCGTGTTCGGCTGCCCATCGTTGATGCCATAGGCTCGGAACCTGCCCCAGCTCTTATCCGTCTTTCCACCGCTCCAGTTGGATTCAAAGCCGAAGCCCACCCCGCGATCCGTGAGCAAGTCGAGTCGCACCTTGCCTTCCCAGTTTTCCCCGAGCGGAAAGTTATAGGTGCCCAGCAGATAGCCGCCCCACACGGAATTGTATCCGGGCGTGATCGTGAAGGCCTGCTCCTTGTCGAGCGAATGATACAGATAGGGAAACCAAAAGACCGGCGTCTGCCCGATGTAGAGACGCACGTTGGTAAAGACGATGCGGTCCCCGGTATAGATGCGGATGCCGCGCGCGCGGATGGTATAGTCCGGCTTCGAGTTATCGCTCGTGGTGAAGATGCCATCCTTCACGAAGTAAGCCTTCGGCCCGAGGGTGCCGAGACTCTGCCCCTGGAATTTGAACGGGGCAAAGTCGCCCCGGATGGTCGAGGCGTTGAGGACTTTCGATTCGAGATTGTAAATCGCGCTTTCGCCGATAAAGAGCCGGCCTTCGCGGAAGATGCGGACGTTCCCCTCGACCAGCACATCGCGCGTGCCATCGTCGTACTGCGCGTGGTCGCAGTAGATGCGGATGTCGCGGTAGCCGATGATGACGTTGTCGTCGGCGTAGGCGATGTGGGTGTCGGGATCGTAGCGGGTCGTCTCCGCATTGATCTCGATGGGCGTCTCGCCAAAGCCCGTGAGCTGCCCGCGCGCGTCTGCGACGCACGAGAGGAGGAGCGCGAGGAAAATGTGCCTGTGTTTAATCAAGGGCCGCGAGGCTACGCGGGAGGCGGCGGGCTTGCCAAGGGAAAAGCGGGGGGGCACCGCGCCCCGCCATTGCAAAAAAAAAGCCCGCGCGTAAATCACCCCGCGCGCCATGCCCGCCTTCATCAATCTCTCGACCTACCGCTTCGCCCCGCTCGGCGAGCTGCCCGCCCTGCGCGAGCGGCTCCTGCAGCTGTGCCATGAGCGCGAATTGAAGGGCACCATCCTCCTCAGCCCCGAAGGCATCAACATTTTCATCGCCGGCACGCGGGAAAATGTGGACGTCCTCCTCGCCGAAGTGCGCGCGGTGCCGGGGCTCGCGGACCTTGCGGCGAAGGAAAGCGGGAGCGACACCCAGCCTTTCAATCGGATGCTGGTAAAGATTAAAAAGGAGATCATCGCCTTTGGCATCGAAGGCATCGACCCCGCGCGCAAGCCTACCCCGAAGCTATCCGCATCCACTCTCAAGAAATGGCTGGATGAAGGCCGCCCACTGACCTTGCTAGATACCCGCAATGACTATGAAGTGCGCATGGGTAGCTTCCGCGGAGCCATCCCGGCGGGGATCGAACACTTCCGCGACTTCCCGCAGGCGGTCGCGAAGCTGCCGGAAGCCATGAAGGAGCAACCCATCGTGATGTTTTGCACGGGAGGCATCCGCTGTGAAAAGGCCGGACCCTATATGGAACTCGCGGGGTTTCAAAAGGTCTTCCAATTAGAGGGAGGCATCCTCAAGTATTTCGAGGAATGCGGCGGCGCGCACTACGAAGGGGAATGCTTCGTCTTCGACCGAAGGGTGGGCGTGGACCCGGAGTTGCGCGAGACGAGCAGCGAGATGTGTTATGCCTGCCAGATGCCGCTGACCTTCGAGGAGCAAAGGCACCCGCACTATGTGCAGGGGGAGTCGTGCCCGCATTGCTTTGGGAAGCGGGGCTGAGGAAGGGCGGCGGCGTCCTGAGCATCTGCCAGAGCGGCGGTGCCTCGCCGCAGTTGACGGATGGCGGAGGATTTCCATACTCCGCCGATGATTGCACCCGAACTGAACTGGCACCACCTGATGCAGACCGTCCTCGAGGTGAAGGGCGGACCCTTCATGGAGATGATGCAGCGTCGCAAAGCCGAGTTTGGCAGCAAAAGCTCGATGGGGCAGATGGATGCCTCGCTGCTCTATGCGCTCGTGCGGACTTTCCAGCCGCGCGTCGCTGTCGAGACGGGCGCGAATACCGGCATGGCGTCCTCCTTCATCCTGCGCGGAATGTATGACGCGGGCATCGTGGCGGATGCGAAGCTCTACGGGATCGAATACGACACGGAATGCGCCATCGGCAGCATGATTCCCGACGAGCTGCGCGGCCCCTTCGTGCCCTGTCCGGGAAACGTGAAGGGCTTCATGAAGGAGCACCTCGGCCCCGGCGAGATCGATTTTTTCCTCCACGACTCGATGCACCGCTACAAGCACCAGTACGGCGAGTTCAAGCACTTCTGGCGGCGGCTGCGCCCCGGCGGATTGCTGGTGTCGCACGATGTGAACATGAATGCGTCCTTCGTCGATTTCGTGTCGAAGACTTACGTGCATGACTTGAAGGGCTTCTCCGTGCCGGGGAAGACGGGGCACTCCGCGTGGGCACGCTGGGGCAATCTCGGCTTTATGGTAAAGGCGTAGCGCGGGATGCGCAGGATGTCACTTTGCCATAAATCTCCCTATGGCCATGTCCCCTGAACCACAATCCCTTCGCGACCTCTCGCCGCGGCAGTGGAAATCGGGGATCGCGGCTTGGCTGGGGTGGCTTTTCGACGGGCTGGACATGCACCTTTATACGCTCGTGGCGGCGCCGTTTGTGGCGCAGCTTTTGCATGTCGCGAGCAGTGCGGATGTGCTGGTGAAGGAGCGGAGTTCGTGGATTCAGGCGGCGTTTTTGACGGGGTGGGCGCTGGGCGGGGGGTTCTTTGGGCGCGTGGGCGACTGGCTCGGGCGCAGTCGCGCGCTGAGTCTCACGATCCTGGTGTATGCGACGTTCACGGGGCTTTCGTTTTTCGCGCAGACGTGGTGGCAGTTGCTCATTTTTCGGTTTCTCGCGGCGCTGGGGATTGGCGGGGAATGGGCGGTGGGGTCGGCGCTGCTGGCGGAGACTTGGCCGAAGGCGTGGAGGCCGTGGATCGCGGCGGTGCTCCAGACGGGGGTGAATATCGGGGTGCTCTTTGCGTGCGCGGTGGTGTGGCTGGTGGCGGAGATTTTCTCGCGCGCGCAGATGGCTTATGAGCCGCGCTGGGTTTTCCTCGCCGGAGTGCTGCCGGCGTTTTTGGTTTTCTGGATTCGGAGGAATGTGCCCGAGCCGGAGGAGTGGCGCGCGGCGAAGGCGGCGGCGGGCGGGACGGAGGAGCCCCGGCTGCGCGATCTTTTCGGGCCGCGCATCCGGCGGACGACGTGGCTGACGATGCTGGTGTGCGGCACGTCGCTCTCGACTTGGTGGGCTTTTATGTTCTGGCAGGCGCAGCATTTGCGGAACTTGTTGGAAGTCGCGGCGTGGAGCGTTCCCGACCGCGAACAGCTCGTGACGAAGGCGTTCTTCCTCATCATCGGCGTGTCGATTGCGGGGAATTTTTTCAGCGGGTGGATGGCGAAACGCTTCGGCTACCGGCGCACGATCATCGCGATGTTCGCGGGGTTTTTCCTGGCGATGCAGGGGGCGTTCATCGTGCCGCACTCGTGGTCCGCGCTGGCGCATTTTTGGTTTCCGTTCGTCGGGTTTTTCTCCGGCGTGTTCGGGCTGTTCACGATGTATCTGCCGCCGCTTTTTCCCACGCTGCTGCGGACGACGGGGGCGGGGTTTTGCTATAATATCGGACGCATCGCGGCGGCGGCGGGGACGGTGTGCTTCGGGTTGTTTGCGAAGGTTGGGGATTTTCGGGTGGCGCTCTATTATGCCAGCTTGATGCTCGTGGTGGCGGTGGGGGCGGGGTGGTTTTTGCCGGAGCCGGAGGAGGAAACGCGGACGGGGTGATCCGGGGAGCGCGCGCGTCTCGCGTGCTGGCGAAGGTGTCCCGCCTTCGCGGACTTTCGAGACGCATCGTTTCGGAGTTCGTTCGCCGGATTGGCAGCGGCGCGTGAGGGAAGTTCGTTTCGGCGGGACGCCGAAACCAGCACGCGAGACGCGCGCGCTCCCCGGAATCCCGTGGCGCACCGCAGGACTGCGTTCGCCGATTGCGCGGGGACGGGGGGTGCATAGGGTTGCGGCGCTCTTTCCACCCATGAAACGTCCCTCCTTTTTCCGCACGCTTCTTTTCATTCTCGTTGTCGCGATTGTCGCGCTGGCTTGGTTTGCTTCGCCGTCGGATGCGCCGCAGTCGTCCTTGGAAGTGGCGGTGGAGCGTTTCCCGGCGGCTCCGGCGCAGGTACCCGCTCCCCTCGCGGAGAAGGCGCGGGAGGATTTGCCCGAGCCCGAGCCGCTCCCCGCCGCGCCTGTGCCAGAGCCGATTCGCGGGGAGCCCGCGCTGCGGCTGCGGCAGGATGTGCGCTGGATGGCGGCGGTGCCGGAGCCCGAGTTTGCGAAATTTCACGAGTGGACTCAGCGGCTCGCGACCGTGAAGCAGCCGTCGCCGAAGTTGCTCGCGGAAGGCATCGCGCTGGCGGAGGAACGGCGGCAGGAGATGAGCGCGCTGATTGATAAGAATCCCCGGCGGGCTTTGGAACTGGCGGTGCCGTTTGCAGTGCGGCGCGCGCTGCCGCAGGAGATTGTGAAACGCATTGAGGAGCCGGTGTCGGGGCGCGGGGATCTTTGGGTGGCGGCGGCGCTGCCGATGCCGGGGAACGAACTGCGGGTGCGCCCCGTGCAGCGGACGATCGCGATGCGCGATGGGCGGCAGTTCGATGCGTTCACCTACGGCGCGCGGACGCTTTTACCGACGAAGCAGAACATCGCCGTGCAGGGGATCGCGCTCGACGGGAAGCTCGCGCTGAACGACCTGCCGGGGCGTGTGCTGGAGCCGGAGGAAGCGGCGGCGTCGGGTGGCGAAGTGTGTCCCACGTCGGGGCTCGCGGCGGCGGCGCTCGGGGCGGAGACGGCGGTGGATTTTGGGGACGCGAGCCCGCTGTTTTTCTGCGGCCCGGCGCACGCATACGGCGCGATGATCGCGGCGTCGGGCGATGAGTCGGCTCCCGCCGCGGGGGGCATCGTCGCGGAGAGCACTTATACGGAGGGGAACAAAAAACTGCTCATCATCCGCGTGGATTTTCCCGATGCGCCGGGGCAGGTGGTGAGCGATGCGACGCTGACTGCGCTCATCAATAACATGGGCACGCAGTGGGATAACATGAGCTATGGGAAGCTGCTGTGGTTTGCCTACGGCGCGGGTTCTACTTTCACGCCGACGCTGCGGCTGCCAAACGGGCACGCGAGCTACACGAGTTTCGGCACGATGCTCGACGCGGCGCGCGCGGCGGCGGCGGATGCGGGGTTCCGCTATCAGGACTATCAATTCGACGTGGTGGTGACGGGGGACAAGCCGGACGTGGGCTTCGGTGGCATCGCGTTTGTGGGCGGGCGCGGGGCGTGGCTGGCGAATTCGCAGTGGAATCTCGGGGTGTGCTCGCACGAAGTCGGGCACAACTTCGGGCTGAATCACGCGGGCTTTTGGGATACGACGGATGGCACGACGATCGGGGCGGGGAGCGCGGTGGAATACGGGAATCCGTTCGACCACATGGGCGGGGCGAGCAGTTCGACGAACGCGCACTTTGGGGCGCGGCAGAAGAACTATCTCGACTGGCTGCCGGACGCGGACGTTTTGAAAATCACCGCGAACGGGACGACGACGACGCGCCTCTCGGCGTTTGACCGGAAGGCCGCGACCGGGAGGCGCGCCATCGCGGTGGATCGCGCGGGGACGACCAGCGATTACTGGATCGAGTACCGGCAGAATTACGCGGGCGGCAACGCTTACATGCTCGATGGCGTGCTGCTGAATTGGGGCGACGTGAGCATTAACAATGGCAAGCCGGTGCTGCTCGACAACACGCCCGCGACGAGCAGCAAGGATGACTGCACGGTGCTGATCGGGCGCACGTTTTCGGATGCGGCGGCGGGGATTCACATCACGCCGATCCTGCGCGGGACGACATCCGGCGTGACGTGGATCGACGTGACGGTGAATCGCGGTCCCTTTACGGGAAATCAGAAGCCGACGGTGAGCGTGGGCGCGACGAATGTGAATCCGGCGGTGAATGGGAGCGTGACTTTCACGGCGACGGCGGGCGACCCGGATGGCGATGCGCTGGCGTACTATTGGGAATGGGGCGACGGGACTTGGACCGCGAATAACAGCACGACGGCGGCGCACGCCTGGACCTCGGCGGGAACGAAGACGGTGCGCTGTCGCGTGACGGACATGAAGGGGCTGACGGCGACGGGGCAACTGCTGATCCAGGTGGGGACGAGCACGACGTTTTTCATTCAGGGCACGGTGACGAGCACGGCGGTGGGGCCGATCGAGAATGCAACGGTGAGCGCGGGGAGCACGAGCGATGTGACGGACAGCGAGGGATACTATGCCATCACCGGCCTCGCGGCGGGGAGCTACACGCTGACGGCCACGAAGACGGGGCTGACGATCAATCCGGCGAACTTCACGAACCCCGTGGCGGTCGGGCCGAACAAGGCGAACATCAATTTCACCGCGCCGCCGGGCGCGCCCGCTTTCGCGACGATGAAGGCGGGGCTGGCGGATCAGGGGTCGAGCACGGGCGATGTGATTTTGCCCGTGAGCGATCCCGACACGGCGGTGACGGCGCTGGTGCTGACGGGCGTTTCATCGAACACAGCGATCGTGCCGAACGCGAGCATCGTCTTCGGCACATCGGGCGTGCTGCGCACGGTGAAAGTGAGCGCCGCATCGAACGTGAGCGGGCTCGTGAACATCACGATCACGGCGACCGATCCGCAGGGTTCGGCGGCGACTTACGTGTGGCCGGTGACGGTGAACGCGAAGCCGGTGCTGACGGCGGCGACGCAGACGGTGGCGGAAAATGCGGCGCTGGACATCGACCTGCGCACGCTGGTGACGGACGATCTGACGCCCGCGAACCAGCTGCGCTTCGAGCTGGCGCGCGTGCGCGGCGGGAGCGCGATGGTGCTGGCGGACGGGCATACCGCGCGCTTTGCGCCCGCTCCGAATTACCACGGCGCGGCGTCGTTTTCCCTGACGGTGCGCGATCAGTCGCTCAGCTCGGGCACGCTTTTTCTGTATGACTTCGAGCCGCCGGATACGACGGCGGACGGGAAGATCGCGGACCAGTCGAATTTCAATCGCATCGCGACGTTCGAGGTCGCGGGGACCGGGGCGGAGTATTCGTATCAGGCCGATGCGCCGGGCGTGATTGCGCCTTACGACACGCAGGCGGTGAATCTCACGGAAGTGGGGACGGGCGGGGCGCGCATCCGCAAGACGCTCTCGGCGGATGAGCTGAATTACAACGACGCGGACTGGACGTTCTCGACGTGGGTGAAGCGGGCGAGCCGCGACACGGACGATTACGTTTTCCACATCGGTGAAGGCGACGGCGAGGGCACGCAGAGCGAATTGCAACTGAGATTCGGGGCGAACACGGACACGCTGCGCTTCGGCAAATACGGTGCCGCGGGGCTGGTCGCGGAAATCACCGGACCCGACCTGGCGATTGGGACGTGGCATCACGTCGCGCTCGTTTATGACCGCACGGCGACGAACACGGGGACGTTCGAGCTGCTGGTCGATGGGTTTTCGTACGGGACCGCGGTGGGTGTGGCGATGGACATCGCGCAGACGTTTTCGCTGTACCTCGGCGGGACGCAGAGCAGCACGGCGAGCCTCGATCGGTGGTTCGACGGACGGCTGGACGATGCAATGCTGCTCGGCAGCGCGGCGACGCACGCGACGGTCTGGAATCTCGCGCACATGGGCACGCGGCACTCGCTAGGGCTGAGCGCGGCGGTGACAGTGAATGTAACTGTAACAGGTACCAATCAGCCGCCGGTGGTGGGCGATGTGGCGGACTTCGGTCTGCTCGTCTCGCAGGCGTCGGGCGCGGTGCCTTTCATCGTGAAGGATGCGGAGACGGAGGGGCGCGCGATTTCCGTCACGGCGTCATCTTCCAACACGACGCTGATCCCGAATGGGAGCGTGATCGTGAGCGCGGCTCCGGCGGCGTGGGCGAGCGGGGATGTGGGGACGGTGAGTGCGGCGGGGAGTCTCATCGAGGATCACGGCGCGTTCATCGTGAGCGGCTCGGGCGCGGACATCGGCGGGACGGGCGATGAGTTCCGCTGGGTGCGCGAGGATTTGCCGGGCGATGGGGAATTGACCGCGCGGGTCGTGAGCATGGATTACGCGAACGACGAGGCGAAGGCGGGCGTGATGCTGCGCGAATCGGCGGGGGCGACGGGTGCGTATGCTTTTGCGTTCGTGACGCCCGCGAAGGGCGTGGCCTTCCACGTCCGCACGGGCACGGGCGTCGCGGCGGTCGCAGTCGCGTCGGTGAATGGCGTGGCTGCTCCGTGCTTCCTGAAAATCGCGCGCGCCGGGACGAGCTACACCGCGTTTTACGCCGCCGACAACAACGGCACGCCGGGCGCGTGGCAGCCCATCGGCACCGCGCAGACGCTCACTTTCACCGCCGCGCCGAACCAACTCGGCATGGCCGTGACGAGTCGCGCGGACGGCACGCTTTGCACCGCCGTCTTCGACAAACTCGGCGGCAGCGCGAAGCTCGGCGGCGAACGCACCGTGAGCGTCACGCCCGCGACGGGACAGCAGGGCACCTCCACGATCACGCTCACGGCGAACGACGGCGGCGTGACCGCGGCCGACCCGTTCGTCGTGACGGTGAGCCCGAACACGCCACCGACCATGGACCCCGTCGCGAACGTCAGCGGCACGGATGGCGTCGGCGTGCCCGCGTTCACGATCAGCGTGGGCGACGTTCACACGCCGAATGCGCTCATCGTCACCGCCGCATCGTCGAACGGCCTGCTGCTCCCCGCGAATCGCATCGCGATCACCGGCAGCGGCGCGACGCGCACGATCACGCTCGCGCCGATCCCGAGCGAAACCGGCACCGCGACGGTCACGCTGACGGTGAGCGACGGCGCGCTCAGTGCGCAGCGGACGTTCACGATCACGCTGAATCCGGGCGATCCGGCGTTCTTCGTCCGCGCGGGCGCGAACTGGCGCTACCTCGACACCGGAGCGAATCCCGCATCATGGCAGGCTCCCGCCTTCAACGACGCCGCATGGCTCGTTGGCCCCGCGCAACTCGGCTTCGGCGAGGGAGACGAAGGCACGGCAATCAATGCCACCGCCTCGCGCATCACCACGTATTTCCGCCACTCCTTTCCCTGCGCGAACCCCGCCGCGTACACGCATTTGAAAGTGCGGCTCCTGCGCGACGACGGCGCGGTGCTGTATTTGAACGGGAGCGAAATTTACCGCAGCAACATGCCTGCGGGTGCGATCGGAGCGAGCACGCAGGCCGTGATCTCCGTGCCCGCCGCAGAGGAGAATACGTTCGAGGAAGTCTTCGTCGTCGCGCCTGCGCTGGTCGCGGGGACGAATGTCTTCGCCGTGTCGGTGCATCAAAAGGGGACGGCGAGCAGCGACCTCAGCTACGATCTCGAAGTGCAGGGCTTTGGTCCCGCCGCGATCCCGCTCGTGCCCGTCGGGGCGACGTGGAAATATCTCGATACCGGCGTCGATCCCGGTGCGACGTGGATGACGCCCGCCTTCGCCGACACCGCCTGGCTCAGCGGCCCCGCGCAACTCGGCTACGGCGACGGCGACGAAGCCACCACCGTCGCGAGCGGTCCCGCCGGTGCGCATTACCTCACCACGTATTTCCGCCGCACATTCCACGTCGCCGATCCGTCCGTCTTCGCGCAGACCGCACTCCGCCTGCTCCGCGACGATGGCGCGGTGATTTACCTGAACGGCCTCGAACTCACGCGCGACAACATGGCCGCCGGGGCTGTGACCTCGCTCACACCCGCCGCGACCTCCATCGGTTCGGCAAATGAAAGTGCGTGGCATGTCTTCCGATTCGATCCCGCGTGGCTCGTCGCAGGCGCGAACACCATCGCCGTCGAAATCCACCAATACGACGGGACGAGCAGCGACATCAGTTTCGACCTCGAGATGCTCGCCTACACCCCCAATTCACTCCCCCATCCCGCGCTCACGCCGCAAACGAGCAGCGTCCTCGTGAGCTGGCCGAATTGGGCGAGCGGCTGGCTGCTGAGAGCATCGACCGATTTGCAAACATGGACCGCCGTCCCCGGCACACCCATCGACAACGGGCAGGGCCGTGTACAGCTCACCGTGCCCTTCTCCGGCGTGCAAAACTTTTACCGCCTCGAAGCGCCGTGACGCACCCGCGCAGTTTCCATTTCAAAACCGATGAGTCCTGTGGGAGCATAAAGTATCCGCTGCTGCGGGTCGCATTCACTCCCATTCCATGACTCGTCGTTCTTTCCTGATTCGGTGCGCGCTGCTCGCGCTGCTGTGCTGCCTGCCGCTGCTCGCGAGCGGTCAGACGCTGAACATCGCCAACGATTCGCAGACTTACACGACGCTCACGAACACGACGGTGACGATGAGCGGGCGCGCCGAGTTGAAGATCACGGGCACGGGCGATCCGATTCCCGGCTGCACGATCAATCTCACCTCGCCCGATGCGTGGTTTTACCTGACGAACATCCAGCCGGCCACGGTGTCGTCCACGTTCCTGAGCCGCGTCCGCGTGAATGGCGCGAGCGCGGTGCTGGATGGAAACGTGCGGATCGTGCAGCACGGGACGGGCGCGGTGGTGGTGCCGCACGCGCCGACATTTTCGCCGCTCGAAGTTTTTAATGCGCAGTACTTCGCGGGGACATCGAAGCACCTTTATTCGTATGTGAAATACGACGACCAGCGCCTCGGCGGGATGCGCGGTTCGATTCGCTCGTTCAAGTTGAAGCACGGATACATGGCGACGTTTGCGGAGACGGAAAACGGCACGGGTTTCAGCAAGTGCTACGTGGCGCAGGAGGGCGATCTGGAAGTGGGAAAGCTGCCAGCGAATCTTGATCGCGCTGTGCATTTCGTGCGCGTGTTTCCGTGGCGCTGGACCGCCAAAAAAGGCATCGCCGGAAACATCGAGCCGAATCTCAACGTGCGCTGGCTCTACAACTGGAACCTCGATCGCACGTCGCCGCTGAATTGGGAATACGTGCCGATCAAGCAAATACAATACTGGCCGAGCTTGGATCAGGACTGGAAGTATCGCGGGGCGACGCATGTGCTGGGTTTCAACGAGCCGGATCACACCGACCAGGCGAACCTCACGGTGGCGCAGGCGCTCGCGGGCTGGCCGGAGTTGATGGCCACAGGGCTGCGCATCGGCGCGCCGGCGGTGAGCGATGGCGGGCGGACTTGGCTCTACGATTTCATCGCGCAGGCCGATGCGGCGGGGCTGCGCGTGGATTACGTGCCGATCCATTATTACTGGTGCTTCAATCCCGCGGATGCGGCGGGCGCGGCGAACCAGATGTACAATTTCCTCAAGGGCGTGTACGACACCGTGAAGCGCCCGCTGTGGGTAACGGAGTGGAACAACGGCGCGAATTGGACGGGGTGCGGCGATCCCACTTTCGCGCAGCAGGCGGCGGCGGTGCAGGCGATGATCGACATGCTCGACAACGCGCCGTTCGTGGAGCGGTACTCGATTTACAACTGGGTCGAAGACGTGCGCCGCGTGTGCTGGGATGACAACTCGCCGACCGACGCGGGGGTCGTTTATCGCGACCACGCGGCGCCCCTCGCCTATCTCCAGGAGATGGCGGACGCGGGCACGGGCAATTCCGCGCGCTACGATTTCGATGGCAACGCGCATGACTCGTGGGGACATGGACAGGATGGGATGATCGTGGGCGCGCCGACTTTCGTGCCGGGAAAATATGGGCAGGCACTCCAGTTCGATGGTACCGACTACGTGCAGCTTTCGCCGCGCATCGCGGACACGACGGACTTCACGTTCGCCGCGTGGATCTGGTGGAACGGCGGCGCAAACTGGCAGCGCGTTTTCGACTTCGGATTCGGCACGTCGAACTATCTCGCGCTGACGATGAAGGCGGGCACGGCGGGGATGCGCTTTATGATGCGCGATGGCGGCGGCGAGCAGCAGCTCAACACGGCCACGCCGGCGGTCGGCGCGTGGGTGCATGTGGCGGTGACGATCGCGGGGGACACGGGGAAACTTTTCGTGAACGGCGCGGTCGTGGACACGAACACCGCGATGACGATCAATCCCGTCGATGTGGACACGAAATATAATTTCCTCGGCAAGTCGCAGTTCGCCGATCCGCTTTTCAACGGCAGGCTCGACGACGTGCGCATCGTGAGCAGCGCGCTCACGGACGCGCAAATCCTCGCGATCTACCAAACTGGCCCGCCGCAGTTTTCCAGCACGACGCTCGCGAAACCCAGCGCAGTCGAGCAGCAGCCTTACACGGGCTCGATCGCGGCGGACGCGACGGGCGGCAGCGGGGCGCGCACTTTTACCAAGATGAGCGGGCCCGCGTGGCTCGCGGTGGCGAGGGATGGCGGACTGAGCGGCGTGCCGAATTTCGAGGACGCGGGCGTGAATAATTTTTCCGTGCGCGTGACCGATGCGAACGGCGCGCTCCACGCCACGATGCTGCAAATCCCCGTCGCGGAAGCGGGCGGGATCGTCGCGCATTACGGCCTCGACGGGACGGCGAACACGGTGGTCGGCACCGCGCACGGCACGCCGAGCGGAGCACCCGCTTACACGACCGGGCACAATGGCTTCGCGATCGATCTCGATGGCGTGGATGATTTCGTGACGCTGCCCGCGGGCGTCGCGAGCAGCGATGAAATCACGATCGCGGCGTGGGTGAATTGGGACGGCGGCAATGCGTGGCAGCGCGTGTTCGATTTTGGAAATGGGAACGGTGAATACTTTTTCCTCACGCCGAAATCGTCCGCGAACACGCTGCGCTTCGGCATCCTGAACGCGGGCACGGCGGAGCAGCAGCTCAATGCGGCGCTGCTTCCAACGGGCGCGTGGACGCATGTCGCCGTGACGCTCGGCGCGGGCACCGGACGGCTCTATGTGAACGGTGCGCTGGTCAACACCGCGACCATCACGCTCAAGCCTTCGGACATCGCGCCCGTCGTGAACTTCATCGGAAAAAGCCAGTGGTCCGCGGACCCGCTGTTCAACGGGCGCGTGGATGATTTTGCGGTTTTCAACACCGCGCTTTCCGCCACCCAGATCGCCGCGCTGATGAATGGACACGCGCCGGTTTTCACCGCCGACACGATCGCCAAACCCACCGCGACCGCAGGCACCGCTTACAACCATTCGCTCGCGCTGAATGCGGGCGATCCCGACGCGGGCAGCGTGCTCACTTTCAGCAAAGTCAGCGGCCCGGCGTGGCTCACGGTCGCCGCCGACGGGCGCATCTCCGGCCTGCCCGGCGCAAACGACGCGGGCGTGAATCGTTTCATCGTGCGCGTGACGGATGCGACGCTGCTCGCCGATGAGGCGGTGATGAATCTCACCGTCTCCGCGCCGTCCGCGGGGCTGGTGACGCAGTATCAATTCGACGGCAACGTGCTGAACGTCGCGGGCGGCGGCGCGGGTACCGCGAGCGGATCGCCTGCGTATGAAAACGCGATTTTCGACAAGGCGCTCGGCTTCGATGGCAGCAACGATTTCGTGACGATGCCCGCGAACATCGTGGGCGCGTTGACCGATGCGACATTCGCGCTGCGCGTGCGCTGGGATGGCGGGAGCGCGTGGCAGCGCATCTTCGATTTTGGCGGCGGCACCGGCCAGTACATGATCCTCACGCCATCGTCCGGCAGCGGCACCGCGCAGTTTGCGATCCTGAACAGCGGGGGAACCGCGCAGCGGCTCGCCGGTCCCGATCCGCTGCCGGTGGGCGAATGGGCGCACGTCGCCGTGACGCTGATCGGCAACACGGGCACGCTCTACGTGAACGGCGCGGCGGTCGCGTCCACGAGCATCACGATCGATCCCGCCGCCATCGCGCAAACCGCGAATTATCTGGGTGATTCGCAATTCTCCGCCGACCCGTTTTTTAAGGGCGCGCTCGACGACTTCCGCATCTACAACCGCGGCCTCAGCGCCGCGGAAATTCTCGCGCTCGCGTCACCGCCCGCGCCCACCGCCGTCGCGCTCGATTATCCCGGCTGGACGACCGCCTACGCTTTCGCGGGCGGTCAAAGCGGAGCTGCCGCCGATCCCGACAATGACGGTGTGCCAAACGCCTTCGAGTTCCTGCTCGGCTCGAATCCGCTCGCCGCCAGCGCCAACACACTTCCCGCCGCACAAATCCGCACCGCCGCGCAACTCGGCATCGGCGGCGACCCGGCGAAGACTTACCTGAGCTGCCAAATCCGCGTCCGAAAACAACGCCCCGGCATCACCCTCGCGCCCGAAGCCGCCGCCACGCTCGCCGGCCTCGCCGCACCGGTCGCGAGCGATGCTCTCCAGGCCGGCACGCCCGTCTCCGACGGCGACTTTGAAATCATCACCTACTACTACCGCATCGCGCTCCAGGATTCCCCCACGGCATTCCTCCGGGTGCGCCTGACGATGCCGTAGCCAGCTCGGCATGATCTGAAATACGATGTATTGATATAGCCCGCTGGTCTTTCAAATAGAGACAGTCATTTTCACTACAGCCTCAGTCGGAAACCCATCCCACCCCATGAAATCACGCTCCCTCCTGCACCCAAGAGCCTCGCTCTCATTCCTCCGCGACCTCATCGCCGGCACCCTGGCGCTCGGGTTTGCCGCAAGCTCCGCCACGGCCACACTCACGCTCGATTTTCGCGCGACCACGATCGACGGCGTGGCGGTGAGCGACGCTAAGAACGGAATTGCCGGCCTGGATTCCATCGTCACGTTCAGCCTGTTCGCTACTGTCACCGGCTCTGCCACTACGCCGAGCTTGGAAAGATTCCAACTCGCCGTCGGCAGCATTCTATCCAGCACAGGCGGCGGCCTGTTGGGAAACTTCGAATCCCAGTCCATTCAGAGTCCGTTCAATGCCGCTGGCTCGTCGCCTGGTCTCATTCAAGACCTTGATGCAGATGGCGATCTCGATATCGGCACCAATGGCACGACGGCATCGACGGCGAACGACATCACTCTCCGCAGCGCCGCGATGATCCCTGGCAACGCGAGCGGGTTGGGAGTCAGTGAATTCCTGCTTTACTCGGTCACCTTCCGCATTACCCAAGTTACCTTGGGCTTCCCGATTTCCCTGAACTGGCGCAAAACCGATTTTACCGGCCTGACCATTGAATACATCTGGCAGGAAGATGGCGTTACTCTCAATAGTCGAACGGCTCCAGGTGGAGTAGGCGCCGTCCAGGTCGGGGCTCCCGTTCAGCTTGTCGGCGGCCTACGGCTCAATCTCACCCCATTTGGGGTCTATGACGGACAGAATCTTGGGTATGCCTATGCGAATACCGCAGATGGCTACGGAGCCTCTTTCGTGAATACGAATCTGGCCTCTGCATCGTTCAAGGGAATCAATTTTTCGTCAGCGAACTTCAGTTCCGCCAACCTCTCTTCCGCAATTCTCACGGGGGCCAATCTCAGTCAGGCGAACCTCACTTTGGCCAGTCTGGCGGGAGCGATGCTCGCCTCGGCCGATCTCCGGAACGGCAGCGTGGCGACGGCGATCACAGCCGCGCAGTTGCGCTCCGCCGCAGCCGTGACGGGGGTCAATTTGAGCGGGAATAATCTCTCCGGATTTGACCTTGCTGGCGTCAATTTGAGCCTTGCGAATCTCAATTCCTCCAATTTTTCGGGAGCCAATCTCGGAGGAACGACACTCGCGTCGGCTGATCTTTCGGGAGTCAATCTCGCTGGAGCGACACTTGCATCTGCCGATCTTCGCAACGCCAGCGCGGTAGCAGCAATCAGCGCCGCGCAGTTGCGCTCAGCGGCGGCGGTGACGGGCGTGAACCTGAGCGGAAACAATCTCGCGAACTTTGATCTCAGTGGACTGAATCTGAGTTCCGTGAATTTCACTTCCGCGAATCTGAATGCTGCGAATCTCAACACGACAAACCTGTCGGGCGCAAACTTCACAGGCTCCTTCCTCACCGGCGCGGATTTGCGCAACGCGACGACGGCAACCGCGATCACGTCCGCGCAATTGCGCTCTGCGGCGGGCGTAACCGGGGTGAATGTCAGCGGAAATAACCTTTCCGGCTTCAACCTCAACGGACTCAATTTGAGTTCGGTCAATTTCAGTACCGCAAATCTAAGCTCGGCAAATCTAAGTTCCGCCAATGTGCTCTCAGCCAGCTTCACTGGAGCGAACTTGAGTTCCGCCGACTTGCGCAACACGGACGTTCTGAAAGCGATCACCGCGGCGCAATTGCGATCCGCGTCGAACCTGAGCGGAATTAACCTGAGCGGCAACAACCTCACTGGCTTTGACCTCAGTGCGCTGAACCTGAGTTCGGCGAACCTGAATGCCGCCAATGTGCTCTCGGCCAACTTTACCGGAGCGAATTTGAATTCCGCCGACCTGCGCAACCCGGACGTTTTGAAAGCGATCACTGCGGCGCAATTGCGATCCGCGTCAAATCGGAGCGGAATCAACCTGAGCGGCAATAATCTCGTCGGCTTCGATCTCAGCACTTTGAATCTGAGTGCGGCAAATTTGAGCCTCGCGAATCTGACTTCGGCGAACCTCAACTCGGCGGTCCTGACGGGAACGAACTTTACGGGCGCGATCCTTGCCGGCGCGGACTTGCGCACCACGATGACCGCCGCGCAACTGCGCTCGGCAGCGAACGTGACCGGGGCGAATCTGAGCGGGAACAATCTTTCCGGCTTCGATCTCAGCGGGCTCAATTTCGGGTCGGCTAATTTCACCTCCGCGAATCTGAGCGCGACGAATCTAAGCGCCGCAAATTTTACCAATGCCGTCCTCACCGGGGCGGATTTGCGCAATGGCGTGGTCGCGACCGCCATTACCGTTGCGCAATTGCGCTCGGTGGCAAATCTCACCGGCATCAATTTGAGCGGGAACAATCTCTCCGATTTCGACCTGAGCGGCTTAAACCTGAGCGGGGCGATCATTACGGGTGCCAATCTCACCTTCACGAAATTCAACGGAGCGAACCTCAGCAACGCGACCATCGCCACGAGTTCCCTGCGCTACGCGGATTTGAGCGGCGCGAATCTCGCGGGGGCCGCGCTCGGCGACCCGGCGCGCTTCGATGGATTCATTTACGACGGCAATCTGGAGTTCAGCGGCGCGACCACGACTCTGAACTCACAGGGCTTCGCGAGCCTCGGCACGGTGACCACTTTGAACGCCGCGACGCTCGCCGCTCCAAACGGAATCGCGCTCGGCGTCGGGCGGGCGTTGTCCGGCTCGGGCGTCGTGAGTGGAAAAGTGGCCGCGGGTTTTGGCTCGACGATTTCCGCCGCCGGAAATCTCACGCTCGGCAATGCGGCGTCGGTCGTCGGCTTCGCCAGCGATGGCGAGCTTTATACGAACAGCGGCACGGTCACTTTGCACGACAGCAATCAAGCCGTGCTCGGCGCGCTCACGCAGATCGGCACCGACAGCGCGACCGGCATTCTAAATGCGGCGAACGGCTTTCTGGTGGACTTCGGAAAAAACCTCGCCGGCCAGGGCACGGTGAACAGCATCAATACTCCGGCGAAAGCGGCGACGATCAACGGCGCGGTGCAGGGCACCGGGAGCGGGCTGACGCTGACGGGCTTCATCAAAGGCGTCGGCAGCTACACGGGCAGCATCACCTTCGCCGGCACCTACTCACCGGGGCTGAGTCCGGCGGCGGTCGATCTTGAAAATCTGACCCTGCTCGATGGCAGCACGCTGCTCCTGGAACTCGGCGGCATCAGCGCCGGGAGCCAGTACGATCACATCACGGTGAGCGGCCTCATGCAGCTCGACGGGACGCTCAACGTCGTGCTCATCGGCGGCTTCACGCCGCATCTCAATGACCTCTTCGATCTCCTCGACGGCCCGCTCGCGGGCGCTTTCGACGCGGTGAATCTGCCTGCGCTTTCCGACGCCAGTTTGTCGTGGGATACGTCGCAACTCCGCACCACCGGCGTCGTCACCGTCGTCCCCGAGCCCGGCATTTTCACGCTGCTCGGACTCGCCGCCGGATGCCTGCTGGCGCGGCGGAAACGCTGACGCTCAGATCGTCTGGCTCAGGTATCCGCCATCCACGCGGATGTCCGTGCCGGTGACGAAACTCGACGCTGCGGTGCTCGCGAGGAAGACGCACGCGCCGATGAGTTCGCGCGCTTCGCCGAAGCGGGCCATCGGCGTGTGTCCCCAGATGGCCTGCGTGCGCGCGGTCGGCGAGCCGTCGTCGTTGAAAAGGAGTTTGCGATTTTGCTCCGCGGGAAAAAAGCCGGGCGTGAGGGTGTTCACGCGCACGCCCTTCGCCGCCCACTCGCGCGCGAGGAATTGCGAGAGGCTGAGCACCGCCGCCTTCGACGCGCTATAGGCCACCACTCGCGAGAGCGGCAGATGCGCGGAGACGCTCGCGATGTTGATGATCGAGCCGCGTCCGCGCGCGCACATGGCCGGCCCGAATTCCTGGCAGGGCAGCAGCACACCACCGACGAGATTCAGGTCGAAGTTCGCGCGCCAGTCTTCGAGCGCGATGTCCTGCACCGCGCGCTCGGGCGTCACCGTCACGCGCGCATCGTTCCCGCCCGCCGCATTCACGAGGATCGTCGGCACGCCGAACTCGACCGTGATCGCGCCATGCGCCTCGCTCAACGAAGCGCGCTCCATCGCATCCGCGCTGAAAAATTTTGCCACACCGCCCGCATCGCGAATGGCCTGCGCGCGCGCCTCTCCGCGTTCGGCATTGCGACCGAGCACCGCGACTTTCGCACCCGCCGCGCCGAGCCCGTCGGCCAGCGCGCCACCGAGAACACCGGTCGCGCCGATGACGACGGCGACTTCATTCGAGAGATCAAAAAGTTTCGACATGGGAAAAAGTGCGCCGAGAACAACGCAGCGCGCGAGGGAAGGCAAGCGGCTACTGCCCGGAAATCCAGCGCACCGCTTGAAGCGCGAGGCCGATCGTGGCGAGAAGGATGAGCGCGAGCAGCGCGAAGAGTCCGCCGAGAATCGCGCCGACGAAAAGCCGGTCGCGCAACGCGGGTGCGCGGGCGGTCCCGGCGTGTTTGAGATGTAATGCGTAATTCTTCGCGTTCGATTTGAACCAAAACGAGAAGGCATCGCCAACGCCGGGGATCGCGCCCACGGCGGCATTGAGGAGAATGTTCAGCGCCATCCGCGCGAGCACGATTCCCGGCACGCGGGCGCGCGCGCTTTTCACCATGAGCAGCACGGAAACGAGCGCGCTCGCCGAGTCACCCCAGCCGGGAAGCAAGCCGAGCAGCGGGTCGAGGCCGAAACGAAGGTTGGTGCCGGGGATGACGAACTGATTATCCATCAGCCGCGCGATGAGCGCGATGAACGGATCGTCCTTCGCACTGCGAGGCGAGTCTTTCGGCAGCACTTCGTCGATCTCGATTTCGCGGGTTTTCATCGGTGAAAAAAATGGGTGGCGCGGGAGTGAATGTAAGTCATGTCCCGATGACCAATGCTCTTTTTTTCCCGCAAAGTGCCGGGCCTTTTTCCTCTCAAGACGTGTGCCCCCTCAGACTTTTGGATCGGTGCCTGTGCCGGGATGCGCGGGACGACCAGCACTTTCTCGCGCCGTAGATGGCCGCACCCACGACCACCGCCGCCACCGCGCTCGCAGCGAGCGCCACGCGCAGGGTGTGCCGCCGCGCCGCTTCGTTCGTCTTCACCCGGAGCTCCGTGAACTGCTGGATCAACAGCGCGACGGCGGCCTCCAGCTTGTCCGGGGAAAGGTGCTTCCTTTGACTTTGCAAACGGGGATCGCGCAAAATCGCGCTGAGCGAGTCGGGAGAAAAAATTCGTTTCGCCTCGTCGCTCACTGCGATTGCGATCCATCCGGCTTCGTCGTCAAAAAGGATCAGCGCACCGACTTTTCCCGCGAGCCATTTCGAGCGCGCGGCATTCAGCGTTTCGTCGAATGGCAGACGACTGCGCACCGGCATGGCGGAAACGGCGGGCATCGTCACGACATAGATATGAAGATCGTGATCCTGCGCGCACTTCGTCAGTGAAGCGACGAGTCTCGAGGTCGCCTTCTTTGGAAAAATTTCCCCTTGATCCAAAAAATAATTCCCTGGTCGCGCCGGAAGGTCGATGTCGGCGGGAAGGCGGGACGGGAGCAGGAAAAGAAAAGCGGCAGCCAGCAGGAGAGGAGAACGATAAAACACGCTCATATTCTCTCGCTTCGCCGCCCGGACCGAGTGCGGTCGTCAGAGAGTGGGATTTTTTTCGATCACCGCGCCCCTTTTGCGACCAGCTCAGCCGGGAATGTTCTTCAGCATCTCCGAGTTCGTGGGGAACTTCTTCATGAAGAAGATCAGTCGCTCGATGGCTTCGATGGGTTTGTAGCCGCTGAGGCCGCGGCGGATGACGCCAATTTTGTGGAGGTCGTCGGCGGGGATGAGCAGCTCCTCGCGGCGGGTACCAGAGAGGAAGATGTCGATCGCAGGGTAGATGCGCTGGTCGCTGATTTTGCGGTCGAGGACGAGTTCCATGTTTCCCGTGCCTTTGAATTCCTGGAAAATGAGGTCGTCCATGCGGCTGCCGGTGTCGATGAGCGCGGTGGCGACGATGGTGATCGAGCCGGCTTCCTCGGTGTTGCGCGCGGCGGCGAAAAGGCGGCGCGGGATTTCGAGGGCGCGGGCATCGACGCCGCCGGACATGGTGCGTCCGCCGCCGGACATGGCGTTGTTGAAGGCGCGACCGACGCGCGTGATGGAGTCGAGCAGGATGAAGACGTCCTGGCCCGCTTCGCAGAGGCGCTTGGCGCGCTCGATGGCGAGCTGGGCGATGCGCGTGTGCGATTTGATGTCCATGTCGTTCGAGCTGGCCATGATCTCGGCGGTGGGGACGGTGCGCTTGATGTCGGTGACTTCCTCGGGGCGCTCATCGACGAGGAGAATGATGAGCTTGGTCTCGGGATGATTTTTCACGATGGCATCGGCGATGTGCTGGAGCAGCGTGGTCTTGCCCGTGCGCGGCGGCGCGACGATGAGGCCGCGCTGGCCTTTGCCGATGGGGGCGAAGAGGTCGATGACGCGCGTGGTGTGGCGGTCGTTCACGGTCTCGAGGGTGAATTTTTCGAGCGGGCTGACGACGGTGAGTTCGTCGAAGGCCGGCTGCTCGCGCGAGCGTTCGGGGTCTTCGCCATTCACCTCGAGGAGCTTGTAAAGTTGCGCGCCGCGATTGCCTCGCCGGGTCTGACCCTTGACCCACTGGCCGTCCCGCAGGTTGAAATTGCGGGCGATTTCCGGCGTCACGAAAATGTCGCTCGGATTTTGCGTGTAGCCTTTTTTCGGATCGCGGAGAAAGCCGAAGCCCTTGCCGGAAATCTCGACGATGCCCTCGCCGATGCCCATTTCCTCCTCGGTGCCGACTTCCACTTGGGACGGCTCGGGCGGCGCGTCCATGACTTGAGTGTTGCCGTGCCGGTCTTCATGGGAACCGCGCCGGTCATCCCGCTGGCCGCGTCCGTGACGGTCATGCCGGTCGTGCCGATCATGCCGGGGTTCGCGGCGCTGCTGCTGTTGGGCCGTGGAAACGCTGGCGGCTGCCGCAGCGGCGGCGACGATGGGCATGCTCGCGGCGATCTCCGCAGTGACGGCCACCGGCGCGGGCTGTCCGCTTTCCTCGAGCTGTTTCGCGACATGGCGCGGGATGTAAACAGGGTACTGCCGGGGGGCCACCGGGGCGGGAGCGATGGGAGCGGGTGGTTCCGCCGCAATGGGCGCTGGTTCCACGATCGGAGCTTCCACAGCAGCGGGCGCGGGAGTTTCCACGACGGCAACGGGTGGCGCGGATTCCTCCCCAGCCTCCGGCTTCACGACCTTCTTCCGCACGCGCGGCTTGGTCGTTTTGGGTGCGGCAGTTTTGGCCGCGGTTTCGGCGGGGGTTTCTTTTGATTTCACCGTGCGTCGCTTCGGGGTTTTGGCGGGTTTGCCTTCCTCTTCGACTATCAAAGGTGGTTCTTGCTCATTCATAAAATTGGATTGGTGCGGACCGGCGGGAAGGCCGGTCGGAAATCTGGAAAGTGGAGCGGGACGATCAGGTGCGGTTTCAAAAAAAGAGCGTGCCCCGCATTGAATCGGGGATGCCTTTGAGACGTTGAACTGTGAACCGCTGATGATGGCCCGCCATTAAAGTCGGGGAAGGTATTTGGGATACAAAACGAGAACGCGCGGACTCCTGCTAGGTAAGGGAGATTCGTCCGACAGGACTCAACAACCGTTGACGCGAACTGCGTGATGGGAACTTGAGGGAATCCCGCGAAAGCGTCAACAGCGAATTTTGTGACAAGATTGTGATGGGCACGAAAACGCCCTCGACGCGCGGGCGCGCGCCGCCTTCCATCCTGTGCCCATGCAAGTCCCGCTCCTCGATCTGAAGCTCCAGTACGCTCCGCTCAAAGCGCAAATCCTCGCCGAGATCGAAGCGGTCGCGGATTCGCAGGGGCTGATCCTCGGGCCGAAGACGGAGGCGTTTGAAAAAGCGGCCGCGGCATACTGCGGCGCGGCGCACGCCATCGGGGTGTCGTCGGGAACGGATGCGCAACTCGTGCTGATGATGGCGCTCGGCATCGGGCCGGGCGACGCGGTCATCACGTCGCCGTTCACGTTTTTCTCCACGGCGAGCTGCATCGCGCGGCTCGGCGCGCAGCCGGTGTTCGCCGATATTGATCCGAAAACTTTCAACATCTCGCCAGCCGCGCTCGATGAGGCGCTTGCGCGTTCGGGAAAAGTGAAGGCGATCGTACCCGTGCATCTTTTCGGCCAATGCGCGGACATGGCCGCGATCCGCGCGCTCGCCGAACGCGCGGGCGTCCCCGTGCTCGAAGACGCCGCGCAGGCGCTCGGCGCGCAGCACCCGCTCGGGCACGCGGGCGCGATCGGCGAGGCCGCGTGGTTCTCATTTTACCCGACGAAAAATCTCGGTGCATTCGGCGACGCCGGGATGGTGACCTGCCGGGACGCAAAACTCGCAGCGAGGATTCGCGCGCTGCGCAATCACGGCATGGAAACGCGCTACTTCCACAAATGGGTCGGTGGAAATTTCCGCATCGACGCGATCCAGTCCGCCGTGCTCGGCGTGAAGCTGCCGCATCTTGATGCGTGGAGCGCGGGCCGTCGCGCGCGCGCGCAGTTTTACCGGGAAGAATTCACGCGGCTGGAACTCGACGCAATCGTCGAGACACCGACCGAGGCTTACGCCGGGAGCGGGCTCGCGAATCATCACATCTACAATCAATTCATCATCCGCGCCCCGCGACGCGACGCCCTCCGCGCACACCTCACCGCCGCGGGAATCGGCACGGAAATCTACTACCCGCTCCCGCTGCACTTGCAGGAATGTTTCCGCGATCTCGGCTACCGCGAAGGCGATTTCCCCGAATCGGAACGCGCCGCAAACGAAACCCTCGCGCTCCCCATTTTCCCCGAACTCCGCGAAGACCAGCAACGCCACGTCGCGAAACAAATCTCGAAATTTTACGCGTAGCTGCTCACCCGCGCGTTTCGCTTTTCAGTTTCTTGAGTTTGGCCGCGAGGCCGGCCTTCGTGGCGGGGGTCATCCGGTCGATGAAGAGGATGCCGT
>JAYVRQ010000137.1:0-7482 GCA_043776145.1 Chthoniobacteraceae bacterium | reverse complement strand
ATGAAGCGGTCGTATGGCTTGTCCGAGTTAAAGGAGTCGATGACGTAATCGCGATAGGTCCAGGCATAAGGGTAGCGATAATCCATGCCCTGTTTCTGGAGATTGCGCGCGCCGCCGACGGTGTCCGAGTAGCGCGCGGTATCCAGCCAGTAGCGGCCCCAGCGTTCGCCGTAATGCGGCGAGGCGAGCAGGCGGTCGGTGACTTTCTCGAAGGCATTCGGCGACTTGTCGGCGAGGAAGGCATCGCGCTCCTGAATAGTGGGCGGCAATCCAGTTAGATCATAAGTAGCACGGCGAAGCAGCGTGTCCCTTTCCGCATCGGGCGCGGGCACCATGTTCGCGGCTTCGAGTTTCGCGAGGATGAAACGATCGACCTCCGTGCGGCTCCATGCCTGATTCTTCACGGCGGGTGGCGCGGATTTTTTCACCGGCTGATACGCCCAATGCTGCCGCGCCTTGTCGGTGAGCCCGCTGAGTTTGCTCACGATCGCGCCGGTGCCTTTGCGCGGATCGGGTGCTCCCATTTTCACCCACGCGGTCAGATCGGCGATTTGCTGCGCGCTCAGCTTTTCGCCCTTCGGCGGCATTTGCAGATCGGGATCTTCGTAGCTGATCGCCTTGAGGAGCAGGCTCGTCTCGATATTCCCCGGCTCCATCGCCGCGCCATTTTTGCCACCTTTTTCCCAGCCGTCGCGCTTGTCGAGCGTCAGCCCGCCCTTCGCCTTGCCTTGTTCGAGGCTGTGGCACTTGTAGCAGTTTTCCTTCAGCACCGGACGCACTTTGCTCTCGAAAAAAGCGAGCTGGTCTTTGGTGGGATCGCCCTCGACGGCGGCGAATACGGGCGCAGTTGCGAGAAGGAACGGGAGCGAAACGAAGATTCGGGACATGGCAGTGAAAGAATAAGCAGCTTTGAAACCGACGCCAGCGCCGAAGGTCGCGCACAATCGTACGAAAAGTGCCTCGCGATCTTCACGCACTCGTGACTCAACCGCCACCACAGGCTCCGCAACTTTGCTAAAAATGGCGCGCAATTCACACCCACATCAACACATGAAAACTACCACTCATCAGCACACCCACATCCTTCGCGCCGCCGCCGCCATCCTAGCCGGCTCCATCGCGCACGCCGACGAGATCGACATCAAGTTCTTCGCGCCCGCGACTGCGACGACGCCGGACATTACGACGATCTACAAACCCTACGCGACCGACCTCCCGGCCAGCACCCCCGCCGCGACGACATGGACGTGGTTGAACGCCGACAACAATCCCGCGAACACCGATCTCCGCGCGACGCAACGCTCGCTCGGTTATCGCGAGGTGGATTACAAAGCCATCTTCTCGCAGCAACTCACGCTTACTCAAGTCGTGCCGACGAGCGCGAGTGGCATCACGACTTACGATTACAGCGCGCAGAGCGACAAGGCCGTGGACCTCGCCGGATTTTGGAAGAGCAAGGATCTCCCGATCATCATCGGGCCGGATGGAAAGGCTTACATCACCGACGGTCACCACACCACGGCAGGCTATCTCGCCGCCGTCACCGCGCCGCGCGAAATCATTCCCGGGCTCGGCCATGTCGTGCTCGGCCATGTCGTCGCCAACTATTACAATCCTGTGAATGGCGCAGTCGCGCCCGACGACGCCTGGTGGACTGCGCGGCAGAGTGAAAACAACGCGCTGCTTTACGGCACGAATGGGAACCAGCTCGCGCGCTTTGGCGATCCCGGATACGCCGGTCTCCAGCCGATCCTGCCGAGCACGCTGGCCATGCCCGCGATTCCCGGCAAGGCGAGCATGACCAGTTCCGACCTGCGCGCGCTGACCTGGGGCATGGCCGATGGCATCGTGAAATCGGCAACGAACGCCGCTGGGACGCGGCTCGCGGGTTACTCGAAAGCCAGCCTCGCCAACCCGAACGTGGATACGAACTTCGTGGAGTTTTACTGGTCCGACTTTCTGCGGAATCGCGTGGTTTGGGATAACACGAAGACTGGCTCCGCCCTCAGCACTACTAATAACGACCGCAACCTGATCGCCGCACCCATTTCGTTCTTCGCCGCGGTCGCGAATGGGACCGCCCTCGCCAAGTCCGAAGTCTATCGCGACCAATACGGACGCACCCTGCTGGACTACGACAACCCGCTTTCCTCGAACAACACGATGACCTGGGCGCACGACTCGGCCTCCGCCGGACGCCTCGCGAAAGCGACTGATACCTATCACATGTATCTGCTCGATGACTCGACGATCCAGGGCGACATCACGCCATCCGCGCTCTCCGCCGCGAACAACAAACTCCACATCGACACAACGACCGGCCAGACTGTCGCGGGTGTCATCGCTAACTTCGGCGCGTCCGTGGAAATCAACAAAGGCACGACCATCGCTACCCAATGGAAAGATGCCGCGCTGAACAAACCCGCGTTTAACTCCACACTCACCATCCCGCACGGCACTGGCACCGTGACTTTCACCGCCGCGAATACCTACGCGGGCGCGACCACCATCGCCGCCGGCACGCTCGCGCTCACCGGCGCGGGCGCGATCGCGCAAAGCGTGAAAGTTACCGTCGATAGTGGAGCCGCGCTGGATGTGGTCACCGTCGCGCAGCCATTCACCGTGAATTCGCCGCAAACGCTGCGCAACAATGGGACCGTACTGGGTGCCGTGGATGTGCTCGGCACCGTCGGCGGCAGCGGCGTTTTCCAAGCTGGCGTCACGCTCGAAAGTGGCGCGCACCTCGCGCCCGGCAACAGTCCCGGCACGCTCACCTTCGCCTCCGGCCTCACGCTCAAAAACGGCTCCGTGTTCGACTTCGACCTCGGCGCGCTTTCCGACAAGGCACTCATCATCGGCGGATCGCTGATCGGCAGCAATCCCGCGTCGGTGCTCGTGAATTTCAGCTACGGCCCCGGCTTCATTGCCGGCAACACCTTCACACTCCTCGACTGGACGGGCGCGACGGCATCCGGCGTCGAGGCCGCTGACTTCTACTGGAACGACCCATCGCCCCTCAACTCCGTGTCCTTCGCCGTCGTCGGCAACACACTGCAAGCCACCGTCGTCCCCGAGCCCGGCATCCCGGCGCTCTTCGCCCTCGGCCTCTCCGCATTGCTCGCGCGCCGCCGCCGCGTGTAATCCGGGACATCGCTCCCTCCGAAAAAAGCCAAGCGCCGCCGCGGGAAATCCGCGGCGGCGCTTCCGTTTCGGCAGGCGGCCCCCGCGACGTTTGCCGGGCGAAGCGCGGCGCTCGGCGCGCGGGTGGCGCTTATGCTCGCTTTGCGACGAGAAGGAATTGCTTCCCAAAAACCCGCCACGCGAATGGCATCTTGAGGTAGGCTCGCAGGAATGCCAGCGGGTAGCGCGGGCCGGAAGCCATCGTGTAGGGCAGAAACTTGGCGAGGCAGACATCGACCTCGAACTTTCGCGTCACCAAGGCTTCTTTCAGCGAGGCCTCGGTGAGCGCCACGTAATGATCCCAGAAGTCCCAATACTCACCGGGCAGATGCTTGATGTTCGGACCCATCGCGATCAATCGTCCGCCTGGGCGCAGGCAGCGGTGAATCTCATCCAGTGTGCGGCCCAGCGCGGCCTTGTCCGGCAGATGCTCGAAGAAGTTGCTGGTGAAAACCACGTCGAGCGAGGCGTCCGGCAGTTCCCAGCGGGACGAGCAATCTTGGAGCAGAAACTGGATGTCTTTGTTTAGAAAACGGGGCGCGTCGGGGTTCAGGTCCATCGCGAATTTTTTCGCGCACTGCACGGTGTTGATGAATTCGCCGTAACCACAGCCAAGATCGAGCACCGCCGCGTCCGGCTTGACGAACTTCGAGAACCAGTCACCCACCAGCACCGACCAAACCTTGCGGCGGTATTCGAGGTTGTCGGAAAAGCGGGCTCCGTAAATGCGCTGCAAGTCTTCAGGTGTATTGGCACTCATTTTTTTCGATAGTCTCCGCGGCTGAAATACTTCTCAAGCCACACGTAAAGGCAGATGAAAAGATAGCGGCTCCCCATTTCCCTGATCTTCAACTTGGCCTCGCCGTGCCGGCGGTTCCGCCAGGTGATCGGGATGACCGTCCACGAATAGCCGCGCACGATCGCCTTGAGCGGCAGCTCGACGGTGAGATTGAAATGCGGCGCGATGAGCGGGCGGCAGCCGTCGATGACCGTCCGGCGGTAGGCTTTGAAGGCGTTCGTCGTGTCGTTGAGCTTGATGTGGAAAAGCACGCTCAGAAAGTAGTTGGCCAGCCGGTTCACGAAAAGTTTGATGCGCGGGTAGTCGCTGACGCCGCCGCCTTTCACAAAGCGGCTGCCAAAGACGCAGTCATATCCCTCGTTCAGCTTTTCCCAATAGCGGACGACATCGCGGCTGTCGTCGGATTCATCGGCCATCATGATCGTGACTGCGTCGCCTTTCACCACGTCGAGCCCGCAGATGATCGCGCGCCCAAATCCGTGCGGCCCCTCGTTTTTCACCGGGCGCAGCGTGGGGATGCGCTCCCGCAGCGTTTGCAAAATTTCCCATGTGCGATCCTTGCTGCCGTCATCGACGACGATGATCTCGTGCGGCACCGCGCGCAGGCTTAGTTCAGTATGCAAATGCTCGACCATCGACGGCAGCGAGCCCTCCTCATCCCGCGCCGGGACGACGATGCTGAACAGTTCCAGCCGTGGCGCGGCGGGCTCGCTAGCCGAGGCAGGCGTCATGGATTTCGCGCAAAATTTCGGGAATGCCGTAGCGGTACTGCCACGCCGGGAAGTGGCTCTGGAATTTGCCCACGCCGCTGATCCACCAGATGTGATCGCCGATGCGGTTGTCCTCGACGTAGCTGTATTCGAGCTTCCGCCCGCTGATCCGCTCGCACTCTTCGATGGCTTCCAGCATCGAGCAATTCGAGTGGCGGCTCCCGCCGAGATTGTACACCTCGCCCGCGCGCGGCGCCTGGATGAAATGCCAGAACGCCTCAACGAGATCGTGGCTGTGAATGTTGTCGCGCACCTGCTTCCCCTTGTAGCCGAAAACGCGGTACGGCTTCCCGCTCACCGTGCATTTCATCAGGTAGGCGAGGAAGCCGTGCAGCTCGGTCCCCGCGTGCGCCGGACCCGTGAGGCAGCCGCCGCGAAAGCATCCGGTCTTCATGCCAAAGTAACGTCCGTATTCCTGCACGAGCACATCCGCCGCGACCTTCGACGCGCCAAAGAGGCTGTGCTTCGTCTGGTCGATCGACATGCTCTCGTCGATGCCCGTGTGAAAGGGATGCGCCGGGTCGATCTCCCAACGCTTCTCAAGTTCGCGCAGCGGCAGCCGGTTCGGCGTGTCGCCATAGACTTTGTTCGTGCTCGTGAAAATGAAGACCGCCTCCGGGCAGCACTGCCGCGCGGCTTCGAGCAGGTTCAGCGTGCCGTTGGCATTCACGGTGAAATCCGTGTGCGGCTCGCGCGCCGCCCAATCGTGCGAAGGCTGCGCCGCCGTATGCACCACGACTTTCACCGCCGCTCCGTAACTCTGGAACAAATCCCGAATCGCCTCGAAATCGCGGATGTCGATTTCCCGGTGCGTGTAATTTTTCAACGTCCCTTCGAGACCCTTGCGCGTCCCGGCCGTCGAAGCCTCCGCGCCGAAAAAGCGCGCGCGCATGTCATTGTCCACGCCCACGATTTCCAAGCCCTCGGCATGAAGGCGTTTGCAAGTTTCCGAGCCAATCAGGCCCGCGGAACCGGTGACAATGGCAACGCTCATTCGTGTGTTTTGCAGTGGATGGGGATGAAGTGGAAAGCGAACCGCGTGCGCGGCGACGCCTCAAAAAAAGGCGGGAATGGGCGCGGAAAGTAATTTGGCCGCCCGGAAGCGCAAAGCAGAATCGCCATTTTTCCCGCGCGCGTTCTATTTTGGATTGCCGGGGCAAAAGTCCTCGGATAACCACCCGCTTCCACAAATCTGAAATCTGAAATCCTAAATCTGAAATCCTAAATCCCATGCCTCTCTCCGTCGGAACCAAAGCTCCCACCTTCACCCTCAAATCCAAAAACGCCGCCGGCCTCGCCGACGTGACGCTGCCCGCACCCGGCAAGACGACCGTCATCCTCTTCTTCCCCCTCGCCTTCACCGGCGTCTGCACGGACGAAATGTGCAGCGTCTCGCAGGGTCTCGAAGCCTACTCCGGCGCGGGAGCCGAAGTCATCGCGATCAGCATCGACAACCCGTTCGCGCAGGAAGCGTGGGCGAAAGCGAACAGCATCGGCCTCACCATCGTCAGCGATTTGAACAAGGAGGCGACGAATGCGTACGGCGTCCTTTTCAAAGGCATCGCCGGCATCGGCGACAGCTCCGCGCGCGCCGCGTTCGTCGTGGATAAAGCGGGCGTCATCCAATACGCCGAGCAGACTCCGACGCCGAAGGATTTGCCGAATTTCGACGCCATCAAAGCAAAAGTTGCCGAACTGAAATAATGCCTCCCGAACCGCCGCCCATCCCGTCGATGACGCGCAATTCGCACGTCATCGACTATCACATTCACGGGGACGACATGCAGCTCCTCGAAGTGGAACTCGATCCCGGCGAGACCGTGATCGCGGAGGCGGGGTCGATGTGTTTCATGGAGGAAGAAATCGAGTTCGAGTCGAAGATGGGCGATGGGTCCGCGCCGGTCGGCGGATTTTTTGGCGCGCTGAAAAACATCGGGAAGCGCGTGCTCACCGGAGAGTCAATTTTCATGACGCATTTCACGCATCGCGGCGCGGGGAAAAAGAAGGTCGCCTTCGCCGCGCCGTATCCGGGCAAAATCATCGCGGTCGATCTCGCGCAGATCGGCGGGGAGCTGATTTGCGAAAAAGATGCGTTTCTCTGCGCGGCGATGGGCACGTCGGTCGGCATCGCGTTTAACAAAAAACTCGGAGCCGGATTGTTCGGCGGGGAGGGCTTCATCCTCCAGCGTCTGCGCGGCGATGGGCTTTGTTTTTTTCACGTCGGCGGGACGGTGGTGCGCCGCGAACTCAAGGGCGAAACGCTGCGCGTCGATACCGGCTGCCTCGCGGCGATGACGCCCGGCATCCAGTACGACATCCAGCGCGCGGGCAATTTGAAGTCGATGCTCTTCGGCGGCGAAGGCATGTTCCTCGCGACTTTGCGCGGCCACGGCACGGTCTGGCTGCAAAGCCTCCCCTTCTCGCGCATGGCCGACCGCATCCTCGCCAACGCGCCCGGCCACGGCGGCAGCGCGACCGGCGAAGGCTCGGTGCTCGGCGGCCTCGGGCGGCTGCTCGACGGGGATTAGGCGCGCAACTTTTCCCAAAACGCGCGCGGCGGATTTCAAGACGCGCGTCCGCGGATTTCGGGTAGCACGCTCGTCCCGAGTGTTGGCGAAGGTGTCCCGCCTTCGCTAGCGCATGTTCTATTGAAACTGTCGCCGACGGAGCCTGACGAAGGAAGTGAGTGCAAGGTGCGGCGGTGAAGGAATCTAGCGCTTGTGCGGTGGCGCG
>JAYVRQ010000136.1:0-7483 GCA_043776145.1 Chthoniobacteraceae bacterium | reverse complement strand
ACCGATGCGACCGAAACCATTGATGCCGATTTTAATCATAGAATGTGTGTGATGTGTGGTTGGATTTGAAGCGCGGGAGAGTTATGCGCGCGGGGCGGGGCGTCAAACAAACATTGTGCAGCGGCTTGAAGGTCTCGCGTGGCAACGTAGGCTGCCGCCTATGATCGCCGCGCCTTCTCCCCGCAAGGATCGCGAACCGCATGTGTCGCGCGGGAAATTCGGCTGGGGCTGGCTGGCGCTGTGCCTTGCTTGTCTCGTGCTGTTGGTGGTGCTCGTCGTTCGCGATGGTCCTGTGAAAAGGGTGAATGCAGCGGCACCGGCGCGCGTTGCAAAAGAGCGGAAGCACACACGGATGCGCGTGCCGGACTCCACGATGCCGTCAAACGTCCATGCAGACGCGGAAGCCGAGCCGGTGACCGACGAGCCGCCAATCGGAACCAAGCAGTTGTCGATGCCTGCGGATTTGAAGAACGCTTCGACGATTCCGAGCGCGCGGAGTTTCGAGAAAGAACGAAACGTTTCCAACAGCCTGGCAATCGGAAGCGCGAATTGGATTTGGATCAGCGACATCCAGCCGACGTTCGTAAAATCGCCGGTCTATCTCCTCACGAATGGTCCTGGCAAGGCGTTCAGCCCGCGCACCTGGCTGCGAGTCGTAGTCACGTTCAACTCGAACGTGGCGCGCGTCGGCGAACTCACGTTCCGCTACAAAATTACCATCGGCGATCAAACATTCGGCGGTGCGCTGACTCACGCCGATATTCTTGGCATGGGCAAACATCAAGCTGCCGTCTTTGTCATTCCGGCGGCGCTGGAGCCGCTGATTCAGCGCCGGGATTTCGACGCGAACACGTCCGTGGGCATCGACGTGGCGGTGCTGAGCGGGGAGAGGGAAATCGCGCGATCCTCGTTTCGCCGCGGTGCAGCCGTGAGGCGGCGCGAACAGCTTGGTTTCCTGCGGAGTGTCGAGGCGACTCCGTTCGCGCCGTTGGAAATCGACCTTTATGAACTGACGCCGGAGCGGGGACGCTAACAGCCTGTTGAAAAACTAATCGTGGTGGATGGCGTCGCTCCGCGCGCCATGCGTTTCCCATGCCGAAGGCCCATCTTTCAGAGAGGCGCTGTCGCGCGGTAGTTGGCATGGCGCGCGGAGCGACGCCATCCACCTGCACCCACCGAGTATTTCAACAGGCTGCTAAGACGCGACGAGTTGCCGCCGGAGCGCGCGCGCCTTGGCCTCGGCGTCGTGCGCGACATCGGCGTAGGCGTTGAAATCGTTGAACCAATACTTTTTCGACCAGCGATACATCCAGTGCTGCTCGGGGATTTCCTCGCCGGGGAGCCATTGGGAAAAGCGGGGCGTCATCGCTTCGAGTTCGGCCATCGCGGTGCCGCGCATCGTCGTGTCGCGCGCGCCGTGTTTGATGACGATGTCTTTCACCAAATCCGGGCGCTCCATGACGACGCAGCCGCGCGTGTTTTGCGCGCTCAGTTCGCGGAAGTCTTTGAGAAACGCAGAGTCGCGCATGGTGGCGAAGACGCCGCGTTCGTCGCGGATGTTTTCGGTGGCGAATTGGATGATCGGGCACGGCTCGATGTCGCCGCGCGGATTGACGTGGTGGGAGATGCCGGTGCTCATCGGGCAGAGCGCGCGGCCTTCGCCATCGTAGTACGCGTCGATGATCGCGATGGGAACGCGCGCGCGCATTTCCACGACGAAGCGGCGCACGCGGACGAGCTGCTCGGGCGTGAGCGCGAGTTCGGAATTCATCTTCGGGCCGACGGGGCGGTACGTGTGAAACCAGCAGTAGTGGACGCCGCGCGTGATGAGTTCGCGGAGCCATGATTCGGTGCAGAGGTCGTCGATGTTCGTTTTACAAACGCTCGTCGCGACGCCGGTGAGGATGCGCTCGCGCAGGCACGCTTCGAGGCCGCGCAGGGTGCGCGCGAAGACTTCCTTTTTTCCCCGGCGCTCGTCGCTCACGATTTCGCGGCCTTCGATGGAAATGAGCGGCGTGGCGTTGCCGATCTGGCGCAGACGCTTCGCAATTTTATCCGTGATGAACTGGCCGTTGGTGAAGACTTGGAAGTAGGCGTCGGGATGTGCGGCAAGCAGGTCGAGCAATTCCGGGTGCATGAACGGCTCGCCGCCGAGGATGCCGAAGAACGAGTTCCCGTGCGCCTTCGCGTCGGTGATCGTGCGGTTGAGCGTGGCGAGGTCGATCTGCGTGTGCTCGGCCTCGACATCGACCCAGCAGCCCTGGCAGCGCAGGTTGCAGGAGTTCAGGATCGAGAGGTAAAGGAACGGCGGAAAGTATTCACCGCGCTTGATGCGCGCTTTGAATTTCTCAACCGAGAGCAAGCCCTTCACGCCGAAATTCCACATGAATTTCCCGAGTAGCCGCGGATCGGTCGTGCGGAGGATGCGAAGGGCGAGCGATGGGAACATGGAGCCGCGATCGTACGCGAACTACGCGGGCGGGCAATGGGCTAATCGTGCTCGTAATCGTCCTCCGATTCGTCCTCGAAATCCTTCGTCGTTTCGAGGACGAGTCGGAGTAGGAGGACGATTACGAGCACGATTTTACTGCGACCGCACCTTTCCCCTCACACCGGAAAAACAAAGAGCCGCTGCCTTTCGGCGAGCGGCTCCGAGTTTGCCTCGCCAATGGCTCAGCGCAGGGGAAATGCGCTGCCGGCGCGGCAGATTTTTCGAGGGGTGCGGGGCGTCGCTTAGAGCTTCGACTCGAACTCCACCAAACGCTGCAGGGCTTCGAGGAAATCACGAAACGCTGGAGCTGGCAGCATGATTGTGTCACGCCGCCCGCCTACGTCTTCAGTGATTTTCAGGAACCGGCCGCGCTGGTTTTCTTTGAGATCGAGAAAGAAAATCTTCCGCTCGATCGTGACTTTTTCAGACGCGATCGGGTCGGAGCCCATTCTTTCACCTGGATTCTGATTCATCATATTTTAACTACTACGGATTAAGCCGTCCTCACCCGAATGGGTATGATTTCAGCGCGGGTATCGTAGGAAGATTTTTCGGGGACGCAATGCCCCATGCGTGAATTTTTAGACATATTTGTGATTTTGTTTTTTGCGCTCAAACAAGGCCCACGGCGCTCCGCACGCGCGCCATCGTTTTTTCCGCGACGGCCCGCGCCCGCGCCGCGCCCTCGTGCAAAACGGAATCGACGTAAGCCACGTCGCCCGCCAGTTCCGCCCGCCGCGCGCGCGCCGACGCGAAGGTTTCCCACACCGCGCCGAAGAGCCGCTTTTTGAAATCGCCGTAGCCAATCCCGCCCGCGCGGAACTCCGCTTCCATCTGCGCCGCGTCCGCTTCCGACGCGAACAATTTGTAGAGCCCGACGATCGTCGAGGTCGCGGGATCTTTCGGCGCTTCCATCGGCGTCGAGTCGGTCGGGATCGCCATGATCTTTTTCCGCAGCGTTTTCTCCTCCTCGAAAAGCGCCACCGTGTTGTCGTAGCTCTTGCTCATCTTCTGCCCGTCGAGTCCGGGGATGGTCGCGACTGTCGGCAAAATGCTTGCCTCGGGAATCGTGAACACGTTCCCGTAAAGCGCGTTCATTTTTGCCGCGATGTCGCGCGTCATTTCGACGTGCTGCTTCTGGTCGCGCCCGACCGGCACCACGTTGCTGTCATAGATCAAAATGTCCGCCGCCATCAGCACCGGATACGCGAAGAGCCCATGCGACGGCACCTTCTCCTTCGCGACGTGATCCTTGTAGGCATGCGCGTTTTCCAGCATCGGCATCGGCGTCACGCAGCTCAGCAGCCACGCGAGTTCGGTGTGCTCGGGCACGTCGCTTTGGCGGAAAAGGACCGCGCGTTTTGGATCGAGGCCGCACGCGAGAAAATCGAGCGCCACCCCGCGTGTGTAAGTCCGCAGCGCCGCCGGATCGCGCACGGTCGTCAGCGCGTGATAGTCTGCGATGAAGTAAAACGCCTCCCCGCGCTCCTGCCATTCAATCGCCGGTTTCATCATGCCGAAGTAATTGCCGATGTGCGGCGTGCCGGTCGGTTTGATGCCGGAAAGAATGCGGGGCGTGGGCATGGAGCGCGGACCTTTCGCGGGCGCGGCGGGATGTGTCAAGCGCGCCGCCTTTCCCCATTTGCCATCGCGCATTCCCTTCGCTAACCTCCACGTATGGTCATCATCCGCTTTGCCGATCCGCAAATGAAACGCCGCGCCCTCGGCTACCTCGCGGGCCGGTTTTCAGGAAAAACATGGGCAAACGGCGATACGATGGTTCCCGATGTAGCTCTCGCCCACCTCGCCGCCGAAGGTTTCGAGTTCACCGTGAAAGAACGGGCGGTGATGGAGCATTCCGGGTAGCACGCGCGTCTCGCGCGTTGGTTTTGGCGTCCCGCCAAAACGAACTTTTTCGATGCGCGGTTTGGGACAGGCGCACGCAACAATGATGACGGACGCTTTTGAAAGTTCGCGCTGGCGGGACGCCAGCGCCAACGCGCGAGACGCGCGTGCTACCCGGAGTTCGCAGTCTCGCGCTTTCACTTGCCGAAAAAATCTGGATCGTCACGCACCCCATCGAGGTGCTTTGATTCCACACTTCATGTTCCGGCTCCGCGTTCTCCCGCTCCTTTTTCTCGCGCTGATCGCGGCTGCTTCCGCTCCTGCCTTGGAGATTAAAGAAAAACGCTGGGGCTTCGATGGGCGTGTGCGCGCGGGGCGCTTCAACATTTTGTCGGTGCTCGTGGCGAATCCGGACGCGCGCGCTTTCGACGGGCAGTTGGTTTTGGAAGACCGGCGTGGGTTGGAGAAATCGGTCGGCGCGCCCGTGGTGCAGCCGGCGTATCTCGCGGCGGGGGCGCGGCGCTGGGTGCAGTTTCATGTCTTCGTCAATCAGCCCGGCGGGGAGTGGGAATTGCGCTGGGGAAAAGGGGCGCGTGACCGTGAAAAAATCGACGGTGCGCAATTTGCCGCGCCCGCCCGCGTGCTGCTCATCGACCCGGATGCGCCGTTCGCGACCACAGGCGGGCTGCGCGCTTTCCCGGACGATCTTTTTCCCACGACCGTCGCCGCGACCGATGCGCTGGAGGCCGTGGCGCTGGATCATGCGCCGCGCTGGGAGGCGGCGCGGCGCGAGGCGTTCCTCGACTGGCTGCGCGGCGGCGGCACGGTTCATTTGCTGCACGGCGCGGACGGGCAGTTCCCGAATTTCCCCGAGCCGCTCGCGGCGCTGAATGTGAACGCGGCGCGCACGCGATTTGGCGCGGGCATGATCGTGCGGCACGACGCGGCGCGGGCGCAGGTGAACGAGCAGTTCCTCGCCAGCGCGGGCTTTCCCGCGCCGGAACTGCGGACGAATGCGAAGGTGCTCATCTACAATCTCGAAACGCAGCTCTTGCAAAAACTTGCCGCGCTCACGAGGCCGCGGATCGCGTGGTGGCTCATCTACGTGCTCACGGCGGGATACCTCGCTGTGATCGGGCCAGTGCATTACCGCTGGTCGAAACGCCTGCCGTGGCTGCGCTCGATCGCGCTGCTCGTCGCGATCGTCGCGGGCTTCGGCGGCGCGTTCGCCTTCGCCGGGCGGCGCGGCTCGAACGAAACGCAGCAGATCCGCGCGCTCGCCATCGCGCACAGCCTCGGCGAGGGACGCCACGATGTGACGCAGTGGATCAGCGCCTTCGCGACGAAGGGCGCGCTTTACAAATTGTCGCACGCGGGACCGGCGAATCTGTATTCGACCGCGACGGAATTTGACTCGGTGAATGGCGCGATCGTCAACGGGCGCGACGGCCATTTTGAAGTCGATATTCCCATCTTCTCGACGCGGCCCTTCGTCCAGCGCGGCGTGCTCAATGGCGACCGCACGGAAGTCGAAGTCGTCGAGTGGCAAGACGACGGCTTGCTCAGAAACCTCGCTCTGAAATTCACACCCGAATTTTCAAAAAAAATCGAGCATGTCTGGGTTCGTTTCCGCAACGAATTTTACGTGATGGAGCGATCCGGCGAGGGCTGGGCGCTTGGCAAAAACCCAGGCGTCAGCGCTGCCGCATTTTTTCCCGATGAGTATTTTTACCAGATCATGCGGGACTCGTACGGCGGCCCCGGCGTCATCATGTTTGGACCCGGCGGCAACGATGAAGAAAAGGACACCGGCGAATGGATGCGCGACGCGGGGAAACTACTCATCGCCCGCGCGCTCGGCACCATTGAGGGCATCGCGAATCCCATCACCGGCCAGCCTCAACCCCTAAACCGGCTCCAGCTTTTCATCGACGCGCCGCTGTCCGATGGCTTCCGCGTGCAAGACCCGCGCTTCGGCAGCCAGACGGGCCGCGTGCTTTACGTGCAGGACGTTTTCAAACCATGAGCGACACACCCCACGTCATCGGCATCCAGAATCTCTCGCACCGCTACAAGACGCACCTCGCGCTCAACGGCGTCAGCTTCACCGTCGGCGCGCGCAGCATCCACGGCTTCGTCGGTCCGAACGGCGCGGGGAAAACCACCACGCTCAAAATTCTCGCAACGCTGCTGCGCCCGCAGACCGGCAGCGTCCGCGTCTTCGGCCACGACACCACGCGCGAGCGGAAGGAGGTGCGCCGCAAGATCGGCTTCATGCCCGACCACTTCTCGATGTACCGGCAGATGACCGTGTTTGAATATCTCGACTTTTTCGGCGCGGCGTACGGCCTTCTCCAAACCCAGCGCGACAAGACCATCGCCGACGTGCTCGCCCTCACCGACATGGCCGGGCGCAAAAACGATCTCATCTCCGGCCTCTCGCGCGGAATGCAGCAGCGCGTCAGCCTCGCCCGCGTCCTCGTCCACGATCCCGACCTGCTCCTTCTCGATGAACCCGCAAGCGGCCTCGATCCGCGCGCCCGCATCGAACTCATGGAAATCCTCGAAGAGCTGCGCCGGCTCGGGAAGACCATCTTCATCAGCTCCCACATCCTCAGCGAACTCGCGACGCTCTGCGATCACGTCACCATCATGGATCGCGGCATGGTGAAATACACCGGCTCCATGCGCGGCCTCGTCACACAAAGCGAAGGCACCACCGCGCATTACCAGCTCACGCTCGCCGCCGAGCATCCCGCCGCCATCGACGCACTCGCGAAGCTGCCCGGAATGCTGAAGATCACCCCGCCGCTCCCCACCGAGGCGCGCTACACACTTACCTTCGAGCGCGAACAGGTGGGGCTGAATTCCATCCTCCAAACCGCCATCGCCGCCGGCGCGGAAATCGTGTCTTTCAGCGAGGAAACGCGGCACTTGAACCAGGCCTTCATGGACCTCACTGAGCCGGGCGTGCGACCGGAATGAAGGCGTGACCTCCTGAGACGATCATTAGCAAAGCCACGCGACGGCGACCGGGAGCGGACTTTGGCTAGAGTATTTTCTATTTAAGCTGTCGCGACATGAGGTCGAGTTGACCGAGGCGAACCTGCCGCACCGATTTGCGCGAGCGTGTCGTTGCGGCCCGGG
>JAYVRQ010000135.1:0-7498 GCA_043776145.1 Chthoniobacteraceae bacterium | reverse complement strand
CGACCGCGCGCTGCCGGCATTTGTCGAGTTTGCCCGTGCCGACGGGGAACTGCGTGACCTCCAGCCGCGCGAGCACTTCGAGAATGAACTCGACGTTGTGCTCCACATTCATCTCCAGCGTCCGCATCCGCTCGATCAGCTTTTTCGCCACCGCCGACTCGTCGGCCTGCCCCGCCGCCTCGTCCACCGCCTCGGAAATCTGCCGGTGGATTTCCGTCAGATCGTCGTAAAGCGAAACGAGATCGCGAATAATCGGGCGATACACCGACTGAAGGAGGAACCCATCCTTGTAACCCTTCAACTCCTCGTGCAACGCGCTGAACATGCTGTGGCTCACGCCATTTTTCATCTCCAGCAGCGCCTTCAAATCCGTCACCGCCTTGGGCAGCGCCTGAATGCTCTCGCGGATCGTCCGCGACAGCGCATCGAGCCCGAGCATCGCCGGATGCAAAGCCTCCGGCGTTTCAGCAGGCGGCGGCTTCGGCGGTTCGGCGGACTCCGCGGATGCGGCAGAATTTTCCTCGATGAGGAAAGAATCCGCGTCGTCATCCGCTGTTGGCTTGGACGCGACGGCAACTCCGGCGCGTTTGCCGATGGCACGCTCGGCTTGCTGGAAAAGCCCTCGCATCTGTGCGTCAAAATCGACGTCGAGAATGTTATCGGGATCGGACATAGGCTCGCCTTTGCAAAGCCAGTATCCTGCCAGCGCCGCAGTTTTTTTGTTTCAATCTGCCTTCCAGCTAACTCGGCGCTCGATACGCGGGAAAGTAATCCGTCTTCAACAGATCCCCGACCGCCACATTCCCGGACTGAGCGCGCAGGGCAGTCAGCGCGTTGTATTTTTCCCCGTCGGTAATGAGACGCACGGTGTAAAACTGGAAAAGCCGCTCGGAAAATCCTCGCTTGAATTCGAGGAGGCGGTCGCCGAAACCACCCACGCCGCCTCCCAGATGAAAGAAACGATTCCCCCGCGACTTGGCCCACAACGCCAGATGATACAAGGCCAGATGGAAAGGGGACAGCTTCATGAACTTCGTCCGGGTGCCGCCCAGGTGCGCCTGCACGATCCCGCCGCATTCAAAGACCAGACAAGCCGCCGCGACCTCGCCAGCGGATTCCACAAAGCAGCAATGCACCTGTTCCGGCATCGCCGCCAGCTTCTCGAAGTAATCCCGACCGAAGTAATAGGAATCCCGCGCCTTCACCCGGTCCATCGTCTCCTGATAGACCGCCATGAAGGTTTCGATGTGCTCGCGGAACGGAACCATCCGCGGCGTGAAATCCAGCTTGCGACACTTGGTGATGACCCATTGATGCCCGTGCCGGGTACCTTCCCATATTTGTGTCTCATCCAGGGTTAGATCCATCGCCACGGTGTCGCTGGCTGGCGAGAAGAAGTCTTCCGGGAATAGCGACGTGAAGCCATCGCTCAGCAGTGGGTTCATCCGAAAGAAAGCGGAACACACGCCCTGCTCGCGAAGGGTTTCGGTCAAACGCCGCACCGCCTCCCGAACGAACTCGGATGACTCCCGCGCGGCATCGCTGAGCAGAAAGCCGGGATAACCGTAAGGCGAAATAACATCGTCCACTTTTCCAGCAGCGATGGCTTCCGGGAAAAGATCATCGCAGGGCCTCAATAGGTATGGGATGAAAAGCTCCCGCTCCCCCTCAGTGGCGAGAAAGGCTTTCGGCTGCGCGTGGTGGGAGTTGCTTTCCAGCGCGGCGTATTCCGGCAGATGGTAGAAATCATGCCGAAGCCGGGCTAGTGCTTCGCGCCAGCGAGGATCGTCGATGCCTAGGTGGACAACTTCCATCAATTCTCCTCGGACCAGACGGTGGGGAATACCGCAGGGTCGCTAAAGTCCGGGTCGCCATTGGGTAGCTTCCGGCAAATCTTCTCGTCAAAGATATGAATCTCACGGCCCTGTGCGTTGACGTAGGGACGGTAGTGATTGTCGCCATCCTGAAAGTGGACGGCATAAGATAGTCGTGGCTGCCCACTCGTGTTGGGATAGCTGGCATGGACGGTCCAGCCGTGGTGAAAGCTCATCTGCCCCTTCTTCAAAGTCATTGGGACGATCTTCACTTCCTTCCCTTGCTCGCGAAATTTCTCCTCCAACTCGGCGAGGTTTTGCTGATTGAAAAAACGGACATCCTGCAAACCCTGCCAAAGATGGCTGCCCGACATGACGATGAGCGGGCTGCGCGTGACTTCCACGGAGTGCAGGGGAATCCAGGCGGTAATCATCTTGTCGGAACTGCAAGTCCCCCAATAGGCCCGATCCGCGTGCCAGCCAGTCACCGTGCTGGAGGCATCGCCCGCTTTGGAGGGTTTGTAGATGAGTTGATCGTCCATCACGCGAATGATGGTGCTGCGCGTCAACTTAGCCGCGATGGCACCCAAAAGCGGATAGGTGGCGACCGCAAGCAACTCCTTCTTTTGCAGGGATAAAAACTCATTGTTCCGCTGCCCGTCGCCGTCCCCCTTTTTCCAGTTGGAAAAGCCCGTGTCGAACGGCAGCACGCCATCCCGTTCCCCTTCATAAAAGCGATGGCTGCCCTCATTGGCTGCGTCGATCATCTCGTCGGGAAGGACGCCTTCCTTGGAAATGTAGTAGCCATTTTCCTCGTAGAAAGCCACGTCGGCATCGTCGGGTAGAAGTGCGATTTGATCGGCGGTCAGTCGGAAGGAGTGCATGAGATTTGGTATAAAGTTCAGCAATTGATGCGCCGTGAAACCGAGGGTCAAGGCGTTTCCCCGGCATCGTGGCCTTGACGTGGTGCCAGGCGGTAAGGAAGCTGCCAGTCATGAGCGCCGCGTTGCGAAAAAACGACATTTACCTCAGCCCCGAAGAATACCTGGCGGCGGAGCGCCTGAGCCCGACGAAAAACGAGTTTCTCGCGGGCGTCGTATATGCGATGGCGGGTGCCAGCCGGTCTCACAATCAAGTCGGTCGCAATATCCTGTCCGAACTGACCGTTCAACTCCGTGGCAAAAGCTGCGAACCTTTCGGCGGCGACATGCGCCTGCGCGTCCGCAAACCGGGCGCGACTTTTTACTACTACCCGGATGTCACGGTGGATTGCTCTGGGTCGAAGGACGACGAGGTGGATCAGCCTTCCGTGATCTTCGAGGTGCTCTCGCCAGCCACGGACCGCGGCGACCGCGGTGACAAGCTGGTGAACTATCAGAGTCTCCCGTCGATGCGCGTGTATGCGCTCGTGGACCAATTCCGCATGTCTGTGACCGTCTATCGCCGTGGCGAAGGCGAAGCGTGGACGCGCGAATTTTTTAGCGATGCGGAGGCGACAGTGGATCTGCCGGAGATCGGCTGCGCGCTGACGTTGCGCGCGATTTACGACCGGGTCTTCGACGAATAAGATGCCTCTCAATTTGGACTGACACGAATTTCACTCTTTATGATGTCTCTTCAAAAGCAGGAAGATTTCTGCGGAATTGGTCTGGCTGTTCTCTGCGGGTGTTGCGGACTCATTTCCGCCTTTTTGCTGGCCGGAGCCGGTATTTGCGGCTTTGACCTCACACACGGCATGATTCGCTTTGCCCTCGGCTTGGCGGCTGTTTTACCCGCAGTGACCGTCAGGTTTCTTCCTGCAAAATGGTGGGTTGCTCCGATTGCTTTTTGCCATCTCCTCTGGTTGCCGATGGCATTCGGAATACTGGGACAGGAATGGACTCGATTCTTCTCCGCGTTGGCGTGTATCACCGCAGCGATTGGGAGCGCCTGGGTGTTTCGGCGAAGACACTCGGGAAACAGGAAATAGCGCGCCCTGCCAATTCGGATGCGCGGGCTGGACAGCCGGACGCGGCATGTTAATGACGCTGCCCTATGTTTTGGACCGAAGAAATCGCTGCCAAGTGCAGCGGCGCGCACATCATCAATGACTCGAAGACGCCGAGCGGGCGCGTGCATGTCGGCGCGTTGCGCGGCGTGCTCATTCACGATGCGATCTTTCGCACGCTCCGCGAGAAGGGGATCGAGGCGCGCTATCTTTTCGGCGTCGATGACTACGATCCGGTGGATGAAATCCCGAAGGGCGAGGACGAGCATTTTGGCAAATACATCGGGTGGCCGCTGTGCAACACGCCAGCGCCGAGTGGGTCGAGCGCGCCGGATATGGCGGAACATTTTATGAGCGAGTTCCGCGAGATTTTCGTGGAGCTGGGCGTGCATGTGGAGGGCTACCGGATGCGCGATTTTTACCGCAGCGGGGAGTTCAACGAACCCATCGATAGGATCCTGCGCAATGCGGACAAAGTGCGGCGCGCTTACAAGGAAGTCTCGGGTGCCGAGCGACCCGCGCACTGGCTGCCTTTCCAGATCATCTGCGAAAAGTGCGGCTGCATCGGGACCACGGAAGTCTCCGACTACGACGGGCGCGAAGTGTCCTACATGTGCCGCGTGGACAAGGTGGTGAACACGAAACAGAACCTCGGGCGCGGCTGCGGTTACGAGGGAAAAGTGTCGCCGTTCGACGGACGCGGGAAGCTGCCGTGGAAACTGGAGTGGGTCGCGAAGTGGGTGAAATTTCCCGTCACGATCGAAGGCGCGGGAAAGGATCACTCGACGCGCGGCGGTTCGCGCGATGTGAGTGAGGCGTGCCTGCGCGCGATCTACGGCATCGAGCCTCCGCTGCGCGTGCCGTACGAATTTTTCCTCGTCGGCGGCGCGAAGATGTCGTCGTCGAAAGGCGTCGGCGCGAGCGCGCGGGACATGGCGAATCTACTGCCGCCGGAAGTGCTGCGATTCCTGATGATCCGCACGAAGCCGAACTCGCCGGTGAACTTCGACGTGCGCGAAGAAGGCATCGTAAAACTCTTCAACGAGTTCGACCGTTTCCACGCGCGCACCGAGATCGAAAAGAATGCGACGCCTGACGAGGCCTGCGTGCATCGGCTTTCCGAGCTGACGCCCGAAGGCGGTTACATGAACGCCAACTTCCAACTCGTGAGTGCGCTCGTGCAAATGCCGCACCTCGATCCCGTGAAGGAAATCGAGAAGCGCAAAGGCGCGCCGCTCACCGTGATCGAGCGGCGGCATCTCGATGCACGCATCGCCTCCGCAAAAATCTGGGTGGAAAACTACGCGAGCGAGGAAGAGAAAACGCGCCTCCAAGAAACGCTCCCCACCCGCGCGCAGGAACTCACGCCCACCCAGCGCGCGTTCCTGCAAAATCTCGCCGCCGCGCTTCCCGAAACCGCGTGGGAGGACAACGCACTTCAGGCCAAAGTCTTCGAGGTCGCGCGCATGACACCCATCGAACAACCCATCGCTTTCAAAGCCATCTACCGCGTCCTCCTCGACCGCGAAGCCGGCCCGAAAGCCGGCAATCTTCTCGCCTTCCTCGACCGCGAATTCGTCATTGCCCGCTTCCGCGAACTCGACTGCGACCGCCTCGCCTTCTGGCGCGAATCCGCCGTGACGATGGACGCCCTCGAAAAATGGATCGCGAAAGAGTCCGACAAAATCGAATCCCGCAACTCACAACTCACGATCGAAAACGGAGTGAGCGCGAACGAGTTCACCTTCACGATGAAAGACGGCAAGCGAATGCTGAAGCGCGTGATCGTGGACGGCGGCTTGCTCGCGTAGCCCTTGCCGTTGCGCGTTGTCTGGCGAAACATGCGATTCGCTCGATGATCGCTCCCGCTTCCGCATTTCCAGACAGCTTCCCCGAAAGGGTGCGCGAAATTTTTTCGCCGAGCGGGCTGCTCGGGGCGGCGGAGAATTTTGAGTTCCGGCCCGAGCAGCAGGAGATGGCGGTGGCGGTGGCGCAGGCGATTTCGGAGGAGCGGCATCTCGTGGTCGAGGCGGGGACGGGCGTGGGGAAGTCGCTGGCTTATTTGATCCCCGCCGTGCTGTGGGCGCATGAGCAGAAGAAGAAAGCGGTCATTTCCACCTACACGATCAATCTTCAGGAACAGCTCGTGTATAAAGACCTGCCGATCGTGCAGAAGCTGATGCCGTTCGAGTTCGAGGCGATGCTTTGGAAGGGGCGGCACAATTATCTCTGCCCGCAGCGGCTCGAACGCGCGATGAATCACTCGGGCGATCTTTTCACGAGCACGGAGCAGGCGGAACTCAATCGCATCTGGGAGTGGGCGCAGACGACGCAGGATGGGTCGCTCTCGGATTTCAAGGTCGAGCCGGACCCGAACGTGTGGGAAAAGGTGTGCAGCGAGGCGCATATCTGCACGCCGAAAACTTGCGGGAAAAATCCGAAGTGCGCGTACCAGCGCGCGCGGCAGCGGCTCGTCTCGGCGGATGTGGTGGTGATGAATCACACGCTCTTTTTTATGAATCTCGGCGGGCTCGCGGAGCAGGAGGAAGACGCGAGCGGCTACCTTTTCGCGAATGATTTTGTGATCTTCGACGAGGCGCACACGGTCGAGCAAGTGGCGGCGAAACAGATCGGGCTCGGCGTTTCGCAATACGGTCTGCGCCACGCGCTGCACCGGCTTTACAATCCGAAGACGAAGAAGGGGCTGATGCAGGCGCTGCGCAATCCCGACGGGGTGCGCGAGGTGTCGGGGTTGCTCGAAGAGGCGGAGGTGTTTTTCGACCGCGTGGGGCAGCGCGCGGATTTTAAGAAGGGACGCGAGTTCCGCGTGCGCGCGCCGGATTTCGTGGAGGACTCGCTCACCGCGCCGCTCGCGAAGCTCCAGGCGATCATCGTGCAGGGCGTGCGCGCGACGGAGGACGAGATGACGAAGGCGGAGTTGCAGGATCTCGGACGGCGCGTGCGCGATGCCCGCGCGGGGATCGCGACGTTTCTAAAACAGGAGTCGGAGGACTACGTGTATTGGGTCGAGCGCACGGGGAAGACGCAGAATTTTCACAGCCTGAACGCCGCGCCGATCGACGTGGCGGCGCATCTGCGCGCGCTGCTTTTTCGCGAGGATCACTGCTGCGTGATGACGAGCGCGACGCTCTCTGTGGGCAGCGAGGCGCTCGCGTATTTTCGCAACCGCGTCGGCGCGGAAGAAGTCGAGGCGCGGCAGATCGGGAGCCCGTTCGACTACCAGCGGCAGATGCGGATTTTCATTGTGAAAAAAATGCCCGATCCCCGTGAAGCAAGCTACGAAGCGGCTTTAGCGACACAGATCGAGCGCTTCATCGAGAAGACGAAGGGCCGCGCGTTCGTGCTCTTCACGAGTTACAAGACGATGACCGCCATTGCCTCCGCGTTGCGCGAACGGCTGGATGAACTCGATTACAAACTGCTCGTGCAAGGCGAGGGGATGCCGCGCCATCAAATCCTCGCGGAGTTCAAGCGCAACGACCGCCATGTGCTTTTCGGGACGGAAAGTTTTTGGAGCGGCGTCGATGTCCCCGGCGAGGCGCTGAGTAATGTCATCATCACGCGCCTCCCTTTTGCGGTGCCCGATCATCCGCTGATCGAGGCGCGGCTCGAACTCATCCAGGCGAACGGCGGCGATCCCTTTTCCGAATACTCGCTGCCCGAGGCGGTGCTGCGG
>JAYVRQ010000134.1:0-7500 GCA_043776145.1 Chthoniobacteraceae bacterium | reverse complement strand
AATGGCAGTGCTTGCAACCTGCCCTCCGGCATTGAACCCGAAGCGATATACCTGATTTACACGGAGAGGCGTGCCGCCGCCTTGCCCCCCAAAAGCGGCAATCGGGTTCTCAAACTTCAGCGTGTCAGGATAAGAAGCCGTGCCGTTGTTGATACTGACGTGGTAAGCTGTGCCTTTTAGAATGCGCGCGAACCACAAAACCTGATTGTTGAATTTTGCGGTGCTGTCTCCGATTGCATCAAGCGGCACGCCTTTCTCGAAATCCAAGGGGATGACAAACGATTGATAGGAGGGATCAGTCCCGTCGCCTCGTACAAACCGCCTAGCCTCCGCGAGGGGATTGGTTTGTCCGAAGGCACTTGAAACGGCACAGAGGGTGGTGAGTGCCCAGAACAAAAGATGTTTCATCGGATTGCCTTATGGGAGACTGGCCCCGTTTCCCGGAGCCGTGATACTGATGGAGAGTCGGCCTACAGACGGATTGGCCGGGCGGGCATCCTCCCGGTTGGGAACTCCGTCCCCGTCGAAGTCGAGCGTTCCGTTTGCAACTTTGTGATCCAGATAGTTGAGTATTTCGTAGGCGTCGGGCATTCCATCCCCGTCGCTGTCATACGTGTAAGGATCGTAGGTCATATATTCCAATCGCAGGAATAGCTTGCTGCTGTTTGGTGCGGTGAATCCCAGCGCCAGAATGTCATCAAGCCCGGTGCCGACTACGGGCAGATAGTGCCAGCTCGTCAAAAGGTCATCCGTTTGCTGGATAAAGTAGCTTTTGCCCGCCTGCCCCCACCATTTGAAACTGAAAGAACCAGCCGCGCCGTTGTAGGTCAACTGGCTGCCGTGATTGGGATCGTTCGGCCCCTGGGCGAACACAGAAACCGCTGAAACCGCAAAGCAGCAAACAACGAGAAAGAACCGGTTCATTTTGTAACCTCCTTTTGTGCCGGGTCAGGCTGTCGTTTGGGTTCTTCCATCCAAAAATTGATCACTGTGTCTTTTGGAACGGGTGGATGTTCCTCGATCCATTGCGCTCTCGCGGCATCCTCCGCCTCGCGTTTTACATGTTCCTCAGTCAGCCGCTGCCTGTTGGCGTCGTAATAGACGTGCAGCGCATCAAGCCCTTGAAGTTCCTGCGCGCCCGGCGCAGGGTGTGTCTCGTCTTCGGCAACGATATACTCGGAACGAATTTTGCTGAAACTTTCAGGCGGCGGAACCTGTTTCCGAATCCGCTTTGGGCCTCCCTGCTCCGTCGTTGCATTCCCAACGGCGAGCATCAGGAAATAGGTGGTATCCGCCGTTTCGATGTCACACGCGCCAGCGAAAAGATTGAGATCAATATTGCTGAACACCCGATGCTCGTAGTCGCCACCAAACCATCTGATTTCCGTCACCTTTCGATCATAGACCGTTGCAAAAAGAAACATGGTTTCGCGCTTTTTCACCGGAGGCCGAAGGACTGCCGCTGATTCCACGGCGGCAATCTGTTCCGCAGTCGGTGGTGGTGGTGCCGGGGGTTCGGGCAAAATGGGAGGCACGACGCGGTTGAAAATCAGGAAGCGATTCCCGAGGTCGATCTTCCTGCTTTGGAGCACCTGAAATTTGATGGGCGGTGTTGCGGAGTTTAATTCAGCAGGAGATTCCTGACCTGACGCAAGGCCAGTCAGGAATGTGGCGAGGAGGAGTGCAACGGGTGTTTTCATGGGTCGGAACGCAGACGGAATTTCCGCCACCTGGCGGACACACCCTCGCTAGCGCATGGCGCTCGGGACGCAAAGCAAATTTTGCGTGCCAATGGAAGACAGAATGGCCTTTTAAGGCCATCACTTTGGCGCAGCGGCTTGCCGTAACGTCTTTCTGTGCCATCCGACCGGGAACAAGCCATCGTTGACGCCGTGATTGTGCGGCTGGTCGAGGCACGGCGCAAAAGGCGGGTTTCGCAAAACCGCCTCTCTGAACTCACCGGCCTCAGCAGATCCGGCATACGGCACCTTGAAGCCGGTGAAACCAACCCGACGCTCTACACGCTTCTCAAAATCGCGAAGGCGCTGAACGTAAAACTCGGCAGGACCATCGGCTCGATCAGCCGGGCGCAGCGGTAGGTGCCGCACCGCTGCAATTTTGCACCATTCCCTTGCGAGACTCGTTCATTTGCACGCCGCGCATTATTCGTGAACTGGAAAAGCCTAGATTTATTCCTCACAATGAGGCATTATTGTGAGCAATAAAATTGGAGTTTATCGCTCATGCTCTCGGGAAACACTTGGAACTGGCAGCAGCCTGACTGGCCGCAATTCCGCTTTGAGGGCGGCGGTCTTGCCGCGCTGGAGGCGGATTTCCTCCGGTGCAGCGGTGTCCTCACCGGTGCCATCCGGCACCTTGCCGACGAAGAAAGGCAGCAGCTCACCGTGGAGTTTATCGGCGACGAAGCCCTCTCCACCTCCGAAATCGAGGGCGAGAGCCTGAACCGCGACAGTCTGCTTTCCTCCATCCGGCGCAATCTCGGGCTTCCCGGCGACAACCGGCGAGTCCCTCCCGCCGAGCAGGGCATCGCGCGCATGATGGTGGAGATGCGCAGCCAGTTCGCCGCACCCCTCACCGGCTCACGCCTCTGCCACTGGCACGAGCGTCTGATGAGCGGCAGGCGCGACCTTGCCAATATCGGCGGCTACCGCGCCGACCAGCACCCCATGCAGGTGGTGTCCGGTCCCATCCATGAGCCCAAGATTCATTTCGAGGCACCGCCCTCGGCGCGCGTGCCCGCCGAGATGCGGGGCTTCATCCGCTGGTTCAATGACACCGCGCCGCGCGGCAAAGCGCCCATCCCCGCCCTGACTCGCGCTGGCATCGCCCATCTTTACTTTGAGACCATTCATCCGTTTGAAGACGGCAACGGGCGCATTGGCCGCGCCATCGTCGAAATGGTGATCTCCCAAGCCCAGGGTGAGCCTGCCCTGCTCGCCCTCTCCCACATCATCAACGCGAAGAAAAGGCGCTACTATGAAATGCTGGAGCCCGCGAACAAGGGCAATGAAATCACCGGCTGGCTCCTCTACTTCGCCGAAACCATCATTGAGGCGCAGCAGCACGCGGTTCGCGCGGTGGATTTCACCATCGCCAAGGCGAAGCTCCTTGCGCACCTGCATGGCAGAATCAACGAGCGGCAGCAGAAAGCCCTGCTGCGCATGTTCCGGGAAGGCCCCGAAGGGTTCAAAGGCGGGCTCAGTGCCGAGAACTACATGCGCATCACCGGCGCGTCACGGGCAACCACCACCCGCGATCTTCACGGACTGGCCGAACTCGGCGCGCTGCGGCGCAGCGGAGTCCTGAAGGCTACCCGGTATCATTTGCCGCTCGGCTTGGAATAGCTGCCGCCTTGCGCAAATTACGCAGGCGCATACCCGGAATTCCACTTAGCAGCGTTTGAATTCAGCAGTCTCGTCAGAAGTCGCCACCAAAACCGGTATGCCGCGACTCTCAATCTTTTCGATCATTTTCGGGAACTCCTCAATGCGTCTCTTCTGGGCATCCTTGGCCTCCTTGCCAGTTTCCTCCAAGAAGCCTGCGTCTATCGGGCTGTTTGTAATCAGCAAATCGCAAAACTGCGGCTGCAATGAACAAAACGCGTAGCCGCCCCTCCTTTCGCCCTGCACCGCGAGCTTGGTGTTGTCTGTGACAATTACTCTCATTACGCTCTTTCCGAACATCACCCCCTTGATAATCGCCTCCTCCTGCGTATCGGAGAATGCCAGTCCCTTGTCCACATTGATACCGGATGTTCCGACTATTGAAATGCTGAACTGCAAAAGCGCCGCAGAGCGCAAAAAGAATTCAGCAAGCGGCCCCGCAATCGCCGACGATCTTCCTATTTGCTGCCCACCTACTATTATTGCTCTAATTTGTTCCACTTCGCTGTCTCCAAGAACGTTGAATATTTCCCTGCTATTGGTGCATACTGTCAGGTAAGCAAGATTGGTTCCCTCAACTGGAACCTTAAATTCCCTGAGCTTTTCCGCTACTAGCAAGCTGGTTGTTCCGTCATCCAGTGCGACAATTCTCGAAATTTCCTCAAGGTGATGCTGAAAAATTGAGCGGACTTTCTGGGCCGTCAGGTGCGCGTCCCTTGCGCACTTGGACAATCCGTTCAGAATATCTTCGTGCGTATAGATTCTCCGGCCCGCATGAATTCCATCCCAAGGCAGCCCGTCCGGAAATCCAATCAGCAAACTAACTCCTAGGTCGGCAACAAGGGATTTTTCCTTGTAGTTTTTAAGGTATCGATCCGAAAGCTTGTGGGTCGAGGGCGCGGACGCATCGATGATTTCCCCACCAACTTTGATCAAGTGACCACCAAGCGCATTCAGTATTCGCAGATCGTCGATAAGAGACTGCGGGGCCAGTCCTGGATATTTTGTCTTTAGTTCCCCCAGTGTCAGCTTTCCCTTGATGCGAACCTGATCATATATGAATTTTCTTCTCTGGGTCGCCTTGAGCTTGCTTTCCTTTGTGTGCGCCGGAGCTTTTGGGGAAGCTTTTGCGTCTTTTGCGTCTTTTGCGTCTTTTGCCCTCTTAGCCGAGGCTGCGCCGGAATCTTGAATCTTGCGCTTCATTTTCTTGATGGGTTGCCCTTCGGAATCACTGGTCGGGCAGTTTCTGTCAAGAACATTGCTTCCAGCAGGACTTTTTATCAAGAATTAAGGCGGACAGAAGCAGGCTTCTTGCGCCAATTCTTGAAGATGATTCCAGGCTTGTTTTGCAAGTCCCTTTTCAAAAGGCGCACTGCGGGTGATCATTCCTGAAATACAAACCCTTCAGTCATGATCTGAAAACATACCCAGTCCGCACACCTCCCAAACTACCATCCACATGTTTCCTGCAATACTTCTGGCCCACTGGAAAATCGGAAAACTAAATCGTCAGCAGCTTCATCGCTACGACTTGGACACAACCTCACATGCGAGTCTCCCGCAAGAACTTCGCATTTTCATCAGAAAGCAAATCGCAGCAGCCAAACACCTGTGGTGCCCGGAATACCCTTTCGCCACGTTTGATTGGGAAATTTCCAAAGTTACTCATGTTGAAGAAGACGGAATCAGAAAGGTGCTTATTCAAATCGTGATCAGCGTCGTGTTCCCCTAGCCGCTTCCAAATTTTTGCTTTTCGCGAACAACTCCAGAAATGCGTCGAATTGAGAGAATGCCTGCTCGATGGCCATTCCTGGCTTCGTGAAGCAGGCCGATGAGTCCGTAGGCTCCTTGGGCTTTCCGTGAAAACTCGCCTTGCCACGAGCGATGATACGTGCGTCCGTAGGAAGGAAATTCGTATCAAAGCAAGACACATCCATCAACTGACCAGTTCCGCTCACGGTGCCCACGGCAGAGAACGAGATGGGTTGTCCTCCCAGTTTCGGTTCCACTGTCACCAGCCAGTTGCGATCCTCCTCTCCCCGCCGAATCTCAATGGAGAGCGTGTCGTAAGCTCCACCCGCTACCACTGGCAGAAAACCGGGATCAACATTTCTCAGGCTAGCCGTTGCATTCGCAGGCTCAAGCGCGGTTGATGGGCCATGCTTCAAGATAAACTGAAGTCTGTTCGCGTCAGTGAATTTACTCGGCAATCCATTTCCCCTATTTGCCGCATTCCAAAAGCTATGTGGAAAGTCTGGCATTTATGATTCAACTTAATGCCGGGCGTTTAATTTGTCAAAGCGTTTTGGGCAAACCCGAGGTCTGCCGGGAACTGCCTTTCCCTACGCGACAACTGGCATAAGCCGCTACGATTTTAAGCTAGCGGGACTCTCCGCGTTGCCTTTCGCATCCTCACTGCCGCCCCGCGAGTTCACGACCCTCTTTGGCAAGCGCGTGTGCATCCAGCCCAAGCCGCGCTATGTCCGCATTTCCTCAAACTCCACGGTTCAAATCCTCAAACGCGCTGCGTGAGCCGCCCACCGGCGGGAATTTCCCAAACGTCCCTTGCGTCGCTTTGCCGCGTCTGATACCAGCGGCTCACCAAGATCATGAAGAAATTAAAGATCAGTTCTATTGCCGTCCTGCCTTTGCTTGCACTGTTCTTGATGACAGGCTGCGACACGGTTCAGGTGTATAATGACCGCCCCGAACCGCGCGGACGCGTTCGTTACAATGCCCCCCGAAACGAAACCAGCGGACGCGATGACCTAGTAAACGACATGACGGATTTTGTGCTCGGCTCAAATCGCAGCGCTTTGGAGGACATGAAACGGAAAGCGGCAAATGGCGATCCAGAGGCTCAAAAATGGCTCGATGAAAATGGCGCGACGTTCGAGGCTGGCAATGGGGCGGCGCAGCGAATGCACGAGCAGAACAACTCGCGCTCTCACGAGTAACTGTCCCAATTCACCTAATCCTGCCGGCCCTTACCGGTCGTTTTGCTGCAATTGGGAATTGCGAGTGCGTGGAAGAATTTTTGAGTTTTTGGCTCCCCGTATTGCAAGCATTTTCCTGCCGCTTCCATAGCTCGGGCAACGCGCTTAGCCTCGCTCCGTTCTTCGATGGTCACGTTTTTAAGGACTCTTTCCGTCAATTCTTCGACTTTGTGATGGGAGAATGTGTATTTGATGGCTTCCAGTCCGTTCATACTGCCGCCGCCATAGTTTTGGACATATCCCGGAGCAAACTTCGCCACCGCGATATGCCCATCGCTGATTTTCTTGTGATTAAGCGTCTGGCCATACGGGAATAGCGGACTCGTTGCCTCGACGATATTTCCCGCCCGTGTCTGAACAAATGCGTGGCCTGTCAATTTTCCGGGTATAGATCCGTTCGGCCCTATGCAAAAATCATTTGGAATTCCCACTTTATGCAGAGTGTAGCTCGCAACCAACGCTTCCTCTTTGCAGATAAGTTCCCCAGTCTTTACATCTTTCAAGTGAGTGAGACTGTTATGCCGTTTTCCCAATTTAGGATCGATTACAACCGCTCTACCGTATGTGCCGAAAAATTCCTTGTCCTGAATCAGAGCAACGGTCTTTCCACAGATTTCCTTCTCGTTGGCAGGTAACTTCCAATCATGATCATGGATTTCCTGTTTAATACGATTCACAAGCCTTTGCAGCCGCGGATCGCCTTCCAAGTCGAAGCTCATCCTTTTGTACAGCCCATTAATTACTCCGCCGTGAGCGGACGGTGCAATCCGTATGTATTCGACCTTTCCAGTCTTTACTATCGTCTCACTTGGCACCGTTTGAGTTATGTGCATTCATACCCCCAGGGCATTACTATAGCATACGCATGTGACAGTTTTTTTACATTTCTCCAAATATCCTTTGGGGAAAAGCCTTTCCCCGCGCGCCGACTGCGTGAGGCGCTCCCCATTCTAGCGGGGGTTCCCGCAACGCCCCGAAACCGGCATTCGCCGTGACTAGGATGTAAGCGTCCGCGCGAGCGCCCCTAGCGGAAGGGGTCATAGATGTCAGAGCATAGGCAGCTATGACATCTCTGAATGCGAAGACAGAAGTTCTGAAGC
>JAYVRQ010000133.1:0-2308 GCA_043776145.1 Chthoniobacteraceae bacterium | reverse complement strand
TTTTCCTTCGGCGGCATTTTGCGATCGGCCTCGGCGTGGCGCACGAGTTGGAGCAGCAGGCTGTCTTCCGGTTTTCCCACCACGAGTGCGGGGCCGCTCTCGCCGCCTTTCAGCGTGGCCTCGCGCGAGTCCAGCCGCAGGCCGGCCTTGTGCTTTTCCGGGCCGTGGCAGCGCAGGCACGAGCCTTCGAGCAGCGGCCAGATTTCCGCGCGAAACCGCTCCGCCGCCGACGGCTCCGCCCCGCGCGCGGAAAGCATGAGCGCGGGCAGCAGCAGCGCGAAAAAGACGGGACGCATGGACGAAGAAAAAGTCAGCGGACGGGTTCTACCACAGGAAACCCGCTCGCACGAAATCCGTTTGCGGGTAAAACTCCCAGCCATGTTCGTCCGCCCGCTTCACACCCGTCGCGATTTTCTCGGCACCGTCACCGGCGGCTTTGGTGCGCTGGCGCTGGGCGCGCTGATGAAGGCGCGGGCGGCGGTGACGATCGATCCCATCCATCCCTTTCTCCCGCGCGTGCCGCACTTCGCGCCGCGGGCGAAGTCGGTGATTTTTCTCTATATGGTCGGCGCGCCTTCGAGCGTCGATACGTTCGACTACAAGCCCGAGTTGCAGAAGCTCGGCGGAAAGCCGGTGCCCGCATCGTTTCGCGAGGCGCTGAAAAATTCGCGGCACGCGAATGTTTTCGAGGGCTGCAAGGATGAGTTGATGGCGAGCCCGTTCGCCTTTTCGCAGCACGGCGACAGCGGCATGTGGGTGTCGGAGCTTTTTCCAAAACTCGCCGGGCGCGTGGACGACCTCTGCTTCATCCACTCTATGCAGTCCGAGAGCAACAACCACGCGCCCGCGTCGTATCAGCTTCACACCGGCGAAAGCATCGCGGGCAAGGCGAGCCTCGGCTCGTGGATCACGTATGGACTCGGCACCGAAAATCAAAACCTGCCCGGCTACGTGCTGCTCTTCGAGGCCGGCCCGCTCGGCGGCGCGGGCAATTACTCGAACGGCTACCTGCCCGCCGCTTTCCAAGGCACGCGCCTGCGCGGCGAAGGCACGCCAGTGCTTGATCTGCTGCCGTCCGCCGAATTCGCCGATGGCCAGCGCGCGACGCTCGATCTCATCCACGAATTGAATCTCAAGCACCGCGCCGCGCGTCCCGGCGTGACGGAACTCGACGCGCGCATCGCGAGCTACGAACTCGCGTACCGGATGCAGTCCGCCGCGCTCGAGGTCGGCGATTTGGAAAAAGAAAGCGCCACGGTGCGCAGCGCCTACGGCCTCGATCACGCGGACAAGCAACTCGGAAAATTCGCGCGCAAATGCCTGCTCGCGCGGCGGCTCGTCGAGCGCGGTGTCCGCTTCGTGCAGATTTACAACATGTTCGACAAGGACGGCTGGGACGCGCATTCGCACCTCGCGAAAAATCATCCGCCCCTCGCGCGCCAGACCGATCAGCCGATGGCCGCGCTCGTCGGCGATCTCAAACAGCGCGGCCTGCTCGACGAAACGCTCGTCATCTGCGCGAGCGAATTTGGCCGCACGCCGATGATGCAGGGCGACCTCGGCCGCCAGCACAACGCGGCGGGCTTCACCATCTGGCTCGCGGGCGGCGGCGTAAAAGCGGGCGCGCGCATCGGCGCGACGGACGCGCTCGGGCTGATGGCCATCGAGCAGCCGCAGCAATTCAAGGATCTCCACGCCACGATCCTCGCCGCGCTCGGCCTGCGGCACGACGATCTGCTGTACGAAAACAGCGGACGCCCCGAGCGCCTCACGGGCATCGCGGGCGGCGCGGAAATCATCCCCGGCGTGCTCGGCTGAAAATCGCTGCGCTGTTCAAGGGAACGGCACCCACACGACGTCGTCGAACGTCGCGGCGGCTTTTTCTTTGGTGTCTTTCACGGTGGACCAGACCATGAGACCCGCTTCCACGTTTGGCGGAAGCGCGGGGAGGGGGAGCGAAGCGGCCTTGGTCCAGTCGCCATTTTTCACGCTGAAATAAGCGGTGATTTCGGTGCCGCGGCGGGTGAGTTGCAGCCACGCGGGGCGGCTCGCGGATGGGAGCGGCTTCACGTCCGCGGGCTTTTCCGATTCCACACGGACTGCCGAACTTACCTTCCCATCGCCGCCGACCATCACGGCAACGCACGGCTGACCGCTGCGCTCCTTCCCGAGCGGCGCGCGCGCGCAGAGCGCGGCGATGCCGGTGTTCGAGACGATGCGCGCGGTCAGCGTCCAGTCGCCGCTCAGAGTTCGCGCATAAAACACACACTCATCGTGATGGCCTGCGATGCCACTGTTGTTGCCGCTG
>JAYVRQ010000132.1:0-2308 GCA_043776145.1 Chthoniobacteraceae bacterium | reverse complement strand
CGAGATCATCGACGCCGGTGAAGATCGCGTATCGGTCGCCGACGACATTGTGCAGATCGGTGATGCGCCGCGTGTTGCCGCTCGACTCTTTCAACGCCACGAAATTTTTCACCGTCGCGAGCTGCGCGAACATCTCCGGCGTGATGTCGTTCCCGTAGCTGATCGGATTGTTGTAAATCATGATCGGCAGTCCCGTCGTCTTCGCGACGGTGCGGAAATGCGCGAGCGTCTCCGCCGGATCGGGCGTCTTGTAAATCATCGCGGGCATCAGCATGAAGCCATCCGCGCCGAGTCGCTCGCAGTCGCGCACATACTGGCAGGCGGCTTCCGTGCTGGATTCCGCGACGCCGCTGAGCACCGGGACACGTCCGGCCACCGTCTTCACCGCATGTTCAAACACGCGCCGCTTTTCCTCCGCATCGAGCGACTGATTCTCCCCGAGCGAGCCGAGCATGATGAGCCCGGTGACACCCGAATCGAGCAGCGCCCCGATGTGTCGCGCCGTGCCGTCGAGATCGAGCGACTGGTCGCGTTTGAGTTGCGTGGTGATGGCGGGAAAAACGCCGGACCAAAAGGGTTTTGCGGCGCGGGCTTTGGAAGTGGAAGGCATGGCCCGGGGAAGGTGGCGACTCCACCGCGCGCTGACAATTCCTTTGCGAGCGAGTGAGCGCGGTGCGGCGTGTTCCGGGTAGCACGCGCGTCTCGCGCGTTGGTTTTGGCGTCCCGCCAAAACGAACTTTCTTCGATGTGGATCGCAGGAGAGACCAACGCGCTTCGTGTTGCGAACGCGCAGGGAAGTTCGCGAAGGCGGGACGCCTTCGCCAACGCGCGAGACGCGCGTGCTACCCGGAGTTCCGCGACCGCGCGTTCTCGAATACCGCGCGCCTAATTCCCTTCCTGACTATTCCCGCGCCGCAGCCGGAACGGATCGCTTTTCGCGATGGCCGCCACGAGCGCGGAGAATTTGTAGCCGCCCCGCGCGAGGTCGCCCTGGATTTTCGCGACGGCGCGGTCGTCGTAGTATTCGAGCCCGCGACCGATCGCATAGATCAGCATCTTTTCCGCGAGGCAGCGCGTGAACGATTCCTTCTCGTCGCGGATCAGTTTTTTCAAATCGGCGAGGTTTTTCAGTTCCGGGCCGTTCGGCACTTTGCCGCCGACCTCGACGGGCTGGCCCTGCTCGTTCTTGTCGCGCCACTGTCCGATGCCGTCGAAGTTTTCCAGCGCGAACCCCATCGTATCCATCTTCGCGTGGCAGTTCGCGCACTTCGGATCGGCGCGGTGTTGTTCGAGACGCTGGCGGAAGGTGCCGCTGAGTTCCTTGCGGCTTTCGTCGTCGAGACTTGGCACGACGGGCGGCGGAGGAGGCGGTGGATCGCCCAGGATTTGTTCGAGGATCCATTTGCCGCGCTTCACCGGCGAGGTCCGCGTGGGATTCGACGTGACGGTGAGAATGCTCGCCTGCGTGAGCAGCCCGCCGCGCTGCGTGCCTTTCAGCGACACGCGCCGGAAGTCATCGTCCTTGTATCCGCCCTCGGGCCACACGTTGTAAATTTCGCCGAGCCGGCGGTCGAGATACGTGAAGTCGGCGTCGATGAGATCGAGCACGCTGCGGTCTTCGCGGATGATTTCGGCGAAGAACATCTGCGTCTCCGTGAGCATGGAATCCTTCAAGTTCGGCTTCCATTTCTGGAAAGTTTTCGCGTCCGCCTGATGCGCGGTGAGGCGGCGCAGTTGCAGCCATTGCATCGCAAAATTATCCACCAGTTCCCCGGCGCGCGGGTCTTTCAACATGCGGCGGATTTGCGCGTCGAGATTCGCGGTGAGCTTGTTGGAAAGCGCGTAGCTCAGCAGTTCGTCATCCGGGCAGGTGCTCCACAAAAAATAGCTCAGGCGCGTGGCGAGCTGGAACTCGTTGATGGGATGCGCGTCGGTTGCATACGGCACGTCGTCGATCTCCATGCGGAAAAGAAATTTCGGTGACGAGAGAACCGCGATGAGGCATTGCCTCACGCTAGCCTCCCAAGTTTCTCCGCGCTTCATCGCCGCATCCGCGAGCCGGGCGACGCGCTCGATTTCATCCGGCGCGACCACGCGATGCCACGCGCGCGGCATGAAGTACGCGAGCATCGTGCGCGTCTGCACGCCGGGCGGTTTTCCCGCCGCCGCCTGCGTCCACTTTTTCAGGAAAGGCGAACGCATGTCCTCGGGGCCGGAGACTTCGAGCCACTTCACCGCGAGCTTCGCGGGCGAAGGATCGCGCACGAGCGCGAGGGCCACGCGCTCGACTCCGGGAATCGCCGCGAGC
>JAYVRQ010000131.1:0-2312 GCA_043776145.1 Chthoniobacteraceae bacterium | reverse complement strand
AGCTGGAATCGGCACTGCGGCGCTGGTCGTGAAATTTCAGCGGGAGCGAGTGCAGATAGGCGTAGATTTCCGTCCGCAGGCGCAGCAGCGATTGCAGGCCGACGCGGAGGAAGATGACGCCCGTGAAGAGATTCAGCATCCCCGCGAGCAGATGAAACGTGACGATGAGCGAGCACATCAGCAGCACGATCGCGGGCAGGCTCCACGCGGAAAGATCGTGGCCGAGCACCGACAGATGGTGTCCGTCCGGCGCAGCTGCGGCGGGCAGGACGCGATCGACGATGTAGGCGAAAGGCCAGGGCCGCAGCAGTCCGAACGCGATGGAGACGAGCGTGAGCGCGACCGCTGCGATCGTCTGCCCGAGGAAGGGTCGATAATAGGCAAGCGCGCGGCGATAGATCGGCATCGGCGCGATGGAACAACGGTTGCCGCGCGATTGGCAACGCTTCTGTGACCGCTTGATCTTCGCCGAAAACTTCCCTACTCCTCCGCGCCGGTGAGCACGGCTTCCATTTCAGACCAGGGCAGAATTTCGGCGACGACGGCGACTTGCATCGTCGTCGCGAACATGGTCGGCACGGGCATCTTCACGAGTCTCGGCTTTCAAGTCGGCGATTTGCCGACGGGCTTTTCGATCCTGATGCTGTGGCTCGTCGGCGGCGTGTGCGCGCTGTGCGGCGCGCTCTCGTACGCGGAACTCGGCGCGGCGCTCCCACGCTCCGGCGGCGAGTACCATTTTCTCGGGACGATCTATCATCCGGCGGTGGGATTTCTCGCGGGCTGGGTTTCGGCGACGGTCGGGTTTGCCGCGCCGGTCGCGCTCGCGGCGATGGCGTTTGGAAAATATCTTGCGGGTGCCGTGCCGGGGCTGCCGTCGCTCGGGGTGCCGCCGGAGACGTGGCTCGCATTCGCGGTCGTGCTCGTCGTCACGCTCGTGCTGGTGCGCGATGTGAAACTCGGGAGCGTTTTTCAGGATGCGTCCACGCTTTTGAAAGTCGCGCTCATCGTGGTGGTGATTGCAGTGGGAGTGCTCGCGACGCACGTCCAGCCGGTTTCCTTTTTCCCCGCGAAGGGCGATGGGCACTTGATCGCGAGCGCGCCGTTCGCGGTGAGTCTCGTGTATGTGATGTATGCCTACACGGGCTGGAACGCCTCGACTTACATCGTCGGCGAAGTGCGCAATCCGGCGCGCAGCATTCCGCTTTCGGTGGGGATCGGGACGGGGATCGTGATGGTGCTCTACCTCGCGGTGAACGCGGTCTTTTTGCGCACGACGCCGATGGATGAGCTGCGGGGGAAGGTGGAAGTCGGGCTGGTCGCGGGCGCGCATTTGTTCGGGGCATCGGGCGGGAAGATCATGGCCGGGCTGATTTGCGCGGGGCTCGTGTCGTCGGTCAGCGCGATGATGTGGATCGGGCCGCGCGTGACGCTGGCGATGGGGCAGGATCTCGCCGCGCTGCGCCCGCTGGCGCGCACGAATGCGCGCGGGATTCCCGTCGCGGCGACGCTGCTGCAATTCGCGATCGTGGTCGTGCTGCTGCTCACCGCGAGCTTTGAGAAAGTGCTGACGTATGTGCAATTCAGCCTTCAGTTGTGCTCGTTCCTCACGGTGCTCGGCGTGATCGTGCTCCGCCGCACGCGGCCCGATTTGCTGCGTCCGTACAAGACTTGGGGCTATCCGGTCACACCCATTGTCTTCCTCGCGATCAGCGCGTGGATGCTCGTCCACATCCTTCGCTCGAATCCCCGCGAATCGGGAGCGGGCCTTGCCACGCTGCTGATCGGGCTCGTGATTTACGCTGTCTCCCCGAAACGCAAACCCGCTCACGCCACATGATGAAACTCGCACCATTCCTCGCCGCCACGCTCCTCCTCGCCATGATCGGGACCGGGCTCGCGAAAACCAAACCCGCCGACACCAAATCCGCAGCCGCCGAGCCCGCCATCGCTCCCGATGACGCCGCGCGTTTCCTCGCGGGCCTGCCCGTCAGCGGCCCGCTCGAACCGCTCACCCGCACCACCGCCTGGCGCGCGCACGCCGCGGAGATGGATGCCGCGTGGCAGCGCATGGAAACGCGGCAACTCGCGAAGGTGCGCGTGTGGGCGCACGGCGTCCCGTCCGCGAAGACGCTCTACTACTTTTTCAGCGGCCCCGATTTTCTCTACGCCGATGTCCTATTCCCCGACGTCTCGACCTACATCCTCTGCGCCATCGAGCCCGTCGGCGGTGTCGGAAATCTCGCGGGCCTCGGCACACCCGCGCTCGCCGCTTCGCTTGGAAATCTGCGCCAGGGCCTCGGCAGCATGATGAA
>JAYVRQ010000130.1:0-2315 GCA_043776145.1 Chthoniobacteraceae bacterium | reverse complement strand
AAGTACGTGCCGAGGCTCAACTTGTCGAAGTTGAACGTCAGGCCGGTCTGGAAGTCGAACTCGAACCAGTTCGAGGTCGTGCTGCCGCCGGTCGAGCCAGTGCGCTTGCCGTGGAAGGAATTCCAGATGCCGATATCAGCGGTGACCGAGGTCAGCGCGCCCGCGCCTTTGTAGATGCGGAAGTGGAGGTTCGCGTAGGGCTGGATGATGAAGCCTGCATTCTCGAAGAGAACGCCCTTGCTGATGTAGCTGCTGACGACGTCGAAACCGATGTCGCCCGTGATGCAGGATTCCGGCGCGGGTTCGACGATGTGCTTGGACGGCTTCGTCGGCTTCATGTGGTGACCGGCGTAGGCGGTGGAGCCTGCGAGGCACGCGGCTGCGAATGCGACAACTGCTGTGGTGTGTTTGTTCATGGTGTTATTAGTGGTGGTGTTTTGGTGTTTGCTACTGAGTGCCTTTCGGCACGGTCTGATTCGTAATGGGCTTCGCATGTTGAGGCAATAAGTTTTTTCTGTGATTGTGAATTGATGTTAATAACTTTATTTCCGCTCTGAGAGCCGCTGGTCTGGCGGTGAATAACTTCCTCGCCTCCCGCTGGTCGTCAAAGAATTTGGAAACTCCGTTTACGTAATCACAACGGGATGGAGGACGACCTTGCCGCGGTAACCTCCGGCGAGAACCTTGCGATCTGCCTCAGCGGTTTATGCGAGCACGAATGTGTGACTGAACGACTGGGCCGTTCGCGCATCGGCAAGGTCGCGCTTGATTGCAGCGCGGCATTCTGCCAGTTCCGCAGACGGAGTATTTGCGAGCATGACCCCGCGCATGTCTGCGTCGCGGACCATCAGATCGCGGGGATGGATCTCGATGCTTCCGCGGCTCTCCGCCTTTACAGGATTCATCCCCGCCGCCGAGAAGCGCACCGCAATCTGCCCGTGGCGGGGATCATGTCCGGGCCGCCGAAGGCTCGCACTTGGATCGCTTTCATCCTGCGAGTCTTTGACATGCCGCCCGTCCTCGTCCATCCCTCTGCATCGTGAGCGACTCCTGCTGCCAGCACCATTCACCCGAGCCCGGCGCCAATTCTGGCAAAGCTCCCGCCTTTGGCGTCGAAAATCCGGCCAGCCTCGATGCGATGGCGTTCGACAAAGAGGTCGGCGAGATCGTTCTCATCATGGTCGAGCCCCGCCCGTGGGACGGCTCCGAGCAGCGCCTCTTCCAGCTCCAGGAAAAGGTGAACGCCTACCTCAGCTTCGCGCTCGACGGCGAGCTGGCCGACACCTTCCCGCACCTCGTCGGCAAGCCCGTCCGCCTCCAGCTCGACTGCGCCCTCCCGCCCGACTCGATGACCGGGCACTTCATCACCGCCGTCCGCGAACACATCGCGCTGCTGGACATGAAATTCGCCGTCCGCATCGTCGGCGAACCCGCCCCCGCCGGCGAAGGCGAAGGTGCCGTGGAAAGTGGCGGCGGCTGCGGCACCGGCTGCGGCTGCCATCCGTGATGATGTAGCGCCGACGACCCGTCGGCAGGCAAGACGGGAGCAGGCGGCGGGATGGCGCGGAGAAAAAGTCGCGCGCCTCCGTGAATTCACACCAACTGCCGACGACTCGTCGGCGCTCCATTTCCGCCGCGTCCGCTCGCGCCGCAGTCACTTCGCGAGATTATCCACCCCGCGCCTGATCTTCTCCACATCCACCTTCGCGAGATAGCGCGGGATATTCACCCACGCTTTGTGAAAGCCGAAGCCCCCATCCTTCAGTTCGCGGATCGCATCCTCCCGGCTCCACCCTTGCTCCACGATCCGGAACATCGCGCACACCACCCCCGTGCGATCTGAGCCGTGGTGGCAATGCACCAGAAACGGCCCGTCGCCCTTCCGCCTCAGCATCGCGAGCACGCGCACGACGTCCTCATCCTCGATGTGCCACGTATCCATCTTCACGCGATGTAGCCTCAGCTTCGTCCCGCGCGCCTCATCCTTGTCGTCATTCAGATCACGCAGATCGATCACCGTCCGCACCCCGAGCTTTTCGAGTTCGCGCATCCCCGCCGCATCCGGCTGCGCGGAACGGAAAAGCTGCGGCGTCACGCGGTTCAGATTTTTCACCGACGTGCCCGGCACCGGCTGAGCCCATCGTGCGGGCCGCTCCGCGAGCGCCGATGCCGCGAGGACGATGAGTACGGAGAAAAAGCGGAGCATGTGTGCAGCTTATCGCCCGCGGAGGCCGGAGGAAAGAGGGAAGCGTCTTTCTGCTCCCCGCCACTTCGCCGCGTCCGGCAGCGCCACGGCAGTCTGAGACGATTATCCG
>JAYVRQ010000129.1:0-2315 GCA_043776145.1 Chthoniobacteraceae bacterium | reverse complement strand
GTCGCCCAGCGCGTCGGAGGCGTTGAGGACGAGATTCATGATGATCTGCCGCATCTGCGTGGCGTCGGCGGAAATGGCGGGGAGTGCGCGCCCGAGGTCGAATTCGACCGTCGCGTTCCGGCTGATCGAGGGGCTGATGAGTTGCGCGGTGTCCTCGACGACTTCGCTCAAATCGAGCGGCTGCACGACGAAGCGGCCCTTGCCCGAGTAGGCGAGCATTTGTTTGCAAAGCTCGGCGGCGCGGCGCGAAGTTTTTTCGATCGCCTCGAGATTGTGCTGCACGGGGGAACCCTCGGGCGTATCCATCCGCGCGAGGCTGGCATTGCCGAGGATGCCGGTGAGCAGGTTGTTGAAATCGTGCGCGACGCCGCCGGCGAGGATGCCGAGGCTTTCGAGTTTTTGCGTTTCCTGGAGCCGGTTTTCGATCTTCGCTTTTTCCTCCGCGGCATCGTGCTGCTCGGTCACATCCATCGCCGCGCCGACGAGACGGACGATGCGGCCCTGCTCGTTGCGGATCACGTCCCCGCGCGAGGCGATCCAGTGCGCGGTGCCGTCGCGGCGAAGGATTTTGATTTCGCCGGTGAGACTGCCGCCGTGTTTTGCCGCCTGCCGCAGACGCTCGGCGACGAGGGCGCGATGGTCGGGATGGATGAGTTCCAGATACGCCGCGAGCCCGCCGCGAAATCCGCCGGGCGGAAAGCCGAACATGCGTTCGGTGGCTTCCGACCAGGTGATGACGTCGGCTTCCACATCCCACTCCCACGTCCCGAGACTCGCGGCGGAGAGCGCGCTGCGCAGGCGCACCTCGGCGCGGCGGCGTTCCTCCTCCGCGCGGCGCTGCTCGGTCACGTCGCTCTGCGTGCCCCAGACGCGAACGAGCCGCCCGTTTTCGATGATGCCAGTGAGGTTGTTGAGAAAGATGCGCCGCGTGCCGTCGCGCCCGACTTCATGCGATTCCGCATCGGCCATGCGATAGCCGCTGCGCACGTACTGCCGCAGATGCTCGAAGGTCGCCGCGTCGTGCGGCATCAATTTGGAGAGCGGCATTCCATACATTTCCTTCGACCGATCGAAGCCGTACATGCGCGCGAAAATGTCGTTCGCCTCCCCGAGCGTGGCGCGTTCGTAGTAAAGCTCGGCCTGCTTCATCTCCGGCAGATCGATCGGAATCGGCTCGCTCAATTCCATGCGCCAGATGGCTTCGTGGCTTTGCTCGACGAACGTGCGGTAACGCTCCTCCGATTTTTTGTGGCGTTCATTTTCCTCGTGCAGCGCGTGCTGCGCGTCGTGCAATTCTTCGGTCCGCTCGCGGACGAGCTGCTGGACAGTAAGGGTGCGCCGCTGTGCCGAGTGGAGCAGCGCGGCGAGCAACCCCGTGAGGGCGATCCCGCAGCCCAGAAACGCCGCCGGATAGGACGAGGCCGGTTGTCCCATCGGTTGAAAAAGGGCGAGCCAGCGGCGTCCCGCGACCGGAAACTCGATCGCACGATGCAGCCCCGCGCGGATCGCTTCCTCCGATGGCGGCGGTCCGTTCTCGATTTTTCCGCCCCTGAGATGCGCGAGATACCGCCCGTCGCCTTCCGCCGATTCATCGAGCAGCAGGAGGCTGACCGGGTTCGATGGCATCTCGAGCACCGTGTCTTTCAGCAAAGCGCGAAAAGGCACCGCGCCCGCGAGTACGCCGCGCAGCCGGCTCGCGCGGTCCGCGGCGTTGCGCGGCTCGGAGTCGCCGTCATACGCCGCCAGCGCGAAGCCCCAGCCCGGCTCGGCCCCGGCTCCCTCGCCCAAGGTCACCCGCTGCGTCGCCACCGGCGTGCCGCTTTCCACCGCGCGGTCCAGCGTCTCCCGATACGGCCCGCGCAGATGATCGAAGCCGAACATCTTTTCGTTGCCGCTCACCGGGTCGCAGTATTGGACGGGCAGATATTCCTCGCGCTCCGGCGCCGCGTCCGGCCGCGGGGCGTCGCCGCCTCCCTCAGCGGTGCTTTCCTGGATGGGGAACTTCACGCCGTCCTCTCGATTCGCCGCCGCCTCGAATTCCGCGCGTTCCTCCTTTTTCACCCGCTTCAGAAAAGCGAGCAGTTCCAATCCGGGATGCCGGATGCGCAAATCCGCGGACGTTCTGCGGAACTCCGAGGCGAGCACTTTTTCCGAGGAATTGTATAGGTCGCGCAACGTGTAAAGGCATTCCCCATATTCGCGGATCGCCACCTGCATCGCGCGCAATTGAATCTGCGTCTGCCGGTCGAACGCGGCCTCGAATCGCTGGTGTTCCTGCTTGCGGACGACGAGCGCCGCGATGCTGGAAAACACGA
>JAYVRQ010000128.1:0-7546 GCA_043776145.1 Chthoniobacteraceae bacterium | reverse complement strand
TCTGCTCGGTGTAGTCCATGAACGCGAGGCCGTCGTCCTTGAGGACGTGCGCGTAGTTCCAGACTTTTTGGACGATGGCTGAGGCTTTGGCGGACATGTTCTAAATCAGGGCTTTGAGTAATTCGGGGTCGTTTCCGTGAATGCACGCCATAGCGACGGTGGAAAATGGGGCATTCGCCGCGATCTTCTTTTTGAGTTCTTCCATCTTCGCTTCTGCGGTCGCTTCATTGGCCGGGCTTCCACCGTTTGCCTCGCTCTCCCGCAGATTCTCCGTGATGGAATCGAGCAGCGTCTGGCATTCCTGCCACACCGTCCGACGCGCGTCGGTCAGGTTTGGAAAATCATTCAGCCCGAAATACTCCGCAGTCTTTTCGACGCGGGTCTTTTCCCAATCCGTCGCGAGGGGTTTCGCATGTATCAGGCCGTCGGGAGCGAAGGTGACGAGGCGCACGTCCTTGAGCTTCGTTGGGTCCAGAAACGTGTGCTGCTCGTCGGCGATCGAGCGGCGCTTGGAATTCGCTACGACAGATCCCGCGCGGAGCGGGAAGTAGTTTCCTTTTTTGCAATTCGGGATCTGGCCGGCCACACGGAAGTTCGTCCAGTCGAACGCCAGCCACCAGTATCCCTCCCGCTCGGTTTTCCGGTCTTCGATCGCGATGACCTTCTTTTTCGGGCGGAAGTGCTCCACGTGCATGTGGCTCACCGTCTCCTTCGCCTCGCTGAACCAGCATTTCTTGTGGGACAGCTTCTCAAGCTGCGCCTTCAACTTTTGCCAGACGCTCGCCTTCGATTCGATGGCCTTGTCGCGCTCAGTCTTCCCTTTCTTCGCCTCCGCTTCGAGGTGGACGGCTGCTTTCTTTGCCGCAGCAGCCCAAGTCGCACCCGGCTTGAATCCGGTGGTGTCGATGTGCCTCACGCGCCCATCTCCTTTCCTGCGAGACGCTGCGCAATTTCGAGTGCTTTCACGCGCACCGCCTTCATCTCCGGCCGAGTCATCACGCGCCGCCTTTGGCCGCGCGTCTGCGCCATCGCCTGCGCGAACAGCTCAAAGTTCGCGTCGCGGTGCTCGCTGGCGAAGCCCGAATCGGCGAGTTCGACCGAAATCCTGTGCAATTCATCTTCCTCGGCGGCGGTGCGGTGAGTGCCTTTACCCAACAGCTCGAAGCGTCGGTCGAGCTTGTCCTGCGTCGGCGTGTCCAGCGTGGAGCGCAGAAGGAAGTAGTTTCTCAAAATCCCTGAGATGCCCAGGCCCGAAGGGTCAAGTTCCGGGTGCGTCACCTCGATTCCACCAGTCTCTTCGCTGCGGTCGAGAACGATGACCTGCTCGCGTCGGAGCGCGGACAGCACCAGCGGGTCGTGCGTGGCGAGCACGATTTGGCTGTCGTTGCCGGTGTCTGCGATGTCGCGCAGAATTTCGATATACTCCATGCCCCACGCCGGATTCAGATGCGTGTCCGGTTCGTCTAGGAGGAAAAGCGATTCGGCTTCCTTCGTGAACAGGAGCAGGCCGACCACGGTGAGGAGCTGCTGCTCGCCTTCGCTCAGTTCGCGGAAGGTCAGCGAGTCGTCGGAGTTTCGCACGCGCACGCGGATGCGCGTCTCGTGGATGAGGTCCGACATGAAAGTGCTCTCCAGCTCCTTGAAAAAATCCGCATCCTTTTCCGCCAGCGCGCGCAACTCGCGCAGCGCCTCCTCGTCGGGCAGGAACATGTAGAGAAACTCGCTGTTCTCCGACTCCTCCCAATTCAACGGGATGCGCCCCGGCAGCCGCAGCGGCGCGAGGCTGGCCGTGAAGAGCTTGTCGAGAAACCGCTGCACCACGCCGCGGGCGTTCCAGAATCGCGGGTCGCCCGTGGTGCTTTTCCAGTGCGGCTGCTTCATCACGAAGAGCACGCTTTCGAGCCCGATGATGTGGAAATACTTTTCGAGGAACTTCCGGCCTCGCGGGTCCTTCGAGGAGAAAAAAGCCAGCAGCACAAACTGGCTGTGAATCGGCATCGCGTAGAAGAACGGGCGGAGCGGAAGGTTGCGCTCATTGCGCAGCGCCTCGCTGTAGAGCTTCTGGTGCGGCCAGAAGTGCTGTTCCAGCCGGTTGCTCGGTCCGGAGTAGTAGGAAAAGATGTGGCGCGGGCGGAACTCGCGCGCCTTTTCCGGCACGACATTGCGGCTGAGGGTTTGCGCCTTCTTTCCCGGTCGCTCCACGGTAAAGCGGAAGCGCTCGCGCGGCTTTTCATCCTTGGGCCGGTTGCGCACCGCGACGCGCACGGTGCCGCGCTTCATCGTGTAGGCGAGGTCGTAGGCGAAGTCCGTCTCACGCCCGAGGTCGAGGTCGCGGAAGATGATGACCAGCGCCTCCATCACGTTGCTCTTGCCCGCGCCGTTCTGCCCGAGGATGACGCGGAAGCGGTCTTCCTCCGGCGTCAGCGGTTCGCGCTTCGGCGCGTGCTCGGCGGTGGGAACCTCGGGCGCGGTGAAGGCGACGGAGAAATCCCGCAGGTTCTTGAAGCTCTCCAGCCACAGCGATTCCAGTTTCATGCGCGCGCCTCCAGCAGCACGAGGCCGCGCTCGTGCGGGTCGCGCTTCTCTCGGATTTTCTTTCCTGCGTTCAGTTCCTTCAGCTCGGCAAAGAACGCCTCGACCGTCGCCTCTTCAAAGCCGGCGGCGGCGAAGACGTCCTCCGGCTTCATCGGCGACTTCGCTTCTTGCAGGACTTCGAGGATGGGGCGGCGTGTGTGTTTCATTTTCGTTTTCCGGCCACCACGGCCGCGTTTCGGTTTCGGTTGTGCAGCGAGGGCGGCCCGTGCAGTGCGGATGCGTTTCAAAAGCTCGGAGGCTGGCTCGTCGTCCGGCGATTGCGGCGCGAGCCGTCCGGCGAAGGCGGCTTGCAGGACGGACTGACGCCACAGGCGGACGCGGGCGAGCGCGGTTTCGAGGGAATGGGTGAGGCGGTCAGCGAGCGCGAGCCGGTGTTCGACTTGGCGGACGATTTCTTCCTGCTCGGCGAGCGGCGGAAGCGGCAGGGCAAACTGCACGAGGTTGGCTTGGGAAATCTTGTAAATGCCGGCGGTCGTCTTGGCTGCTCCTTCGATTTGCTTGCGCAAAAACCGTGACGCCCAAATGCGGGAAATGAACTCAGTGAGAGCGCCATCATTTGCGAAGCGAAGGCGAATCATCGTGTCCGGAAAAATCGCTCGTGCGGAACTAGTAGCCGCGAGTGTCCCCCGGCCAACCAAACGAAGGCTGCCGTTGCCTCGCGAAACAAAGAAATCCCGCGGCAGAATCCAGAGGTCTGCCACCTGTGCTTCCTTTCGCGGAAGGTAGCGAATCTTGCTGAAGTCGAATCCGCTCTCGCTCATCGCGTCCAAGCGCAGTGCCGGAATTCCCGGCGGCTCGTCACTTCCTTTGATAGAAAGACCGTTCTTCACCGGCTCCACAATGAGTTGGTCCACGCTCGCCCATGTCCAGCCGCGGGGAAGGCTTGGGAGTTCGGCGGTTTCGGGTTCGGTAGGCTCGGGGTAGCGGGCTTTCCATTTCGAGTCCTTGGGTTTTTTGCCGGCTTTGGTGAGGCGGGCGAGTTCGGTTTCCTCCCAGCGGGTGCGGCGGGTGGCGAGGAGGCGGTGGAGGAGGGCTTGGCCGGTTTCCTCGGGCTTGGGATGGGCCTTGCGCCAGTCGCGGGTGAGTTCGCCCGTGACCGCGGCGTGCAAGACGGCGGCGCGGTAGCGTTTCAAGCGCGCGAGCGCACGCTGCGCCGCCGCTTCGCCCGCGCCGACTCGCGAGAGAATGGCATCCATCTTGGTCACGATGCGCTCCTGCTCGGCGGTCGGCGGCAGCACCACCGGCTGCGCGAACACGTCGCGGTCGCGCACGGCGGGATAACTCGACCCGGTTTGCAGAGCGTGGAGAGGCTGAAGGAACGGCTCGGAGAGCACCTGCTGAAAAACGAAGTCACCGGAAACACCGGGCGCGGGACGAATCACGGTGAAGCCCGTCGAGCCAACGGGCCGCGGGTAATCGCGCTCGATGCGCGCGATTTTCCGCAGGTAAGTGCGGACGGTGGAAAACAGAATGTCGCCCGTGGCGACCGCCTGCCGCGCCCGGCTTGGCGCGCTACGTCCAGTGACCGTCTTCGTCTCGGTGATGCGGTTGGTCTCGTTATCAACGCCGCCGATGTCGAAGTAAGTGAACTGCGCGTCCGGCTCGTTCTCGGGCTGAAGCGTGGGGACGGGCAGACAGATTTCTCCGAGCTTCGTTCGTATCCAACCGTGTGGCAGTCTTGCGGGCATTCGGCGGAGAGAACTACGCGGCGAGGCTGTCGTTCAAGCCCGCGAGCAGTTTTTCCAACGGCTCCGCGCCGAAGAGGCTCACGGCGCGCGCGACGCCGCCGGGGACGACGCCCTCGATGTCGGCCCGCTTTTCTATCGCGCCGTTCGCGCCGATTTCCTCGGCGAGATGCTGGAGGAAGGCGCGCTGCTCGGGCGCGAAGGCCGCGCCTTTCGCCTGCTCCTGCTGGCCGATCCAAGTCTGGAAGCGGGCGCGCGCCAGCTCGGGGAAGGGCGTGAGATCCTGCTGCTGGCCAGTGGCGAAGCGGACGAGCGAGATGAGATTCGTGAGCGCGGTGCCGGGGTCGAGCGCGCGGGCGCGGGCGGGCTGGAGGCGCGCGTAGCATTTCCACACCTCCGCCGGGGCGAGGTGCGCGGCGTCGCTCTCCATCGCGGCGGCGAGGTCGCGGATGAGCGTGTAGGTGAGCCGTCGGCGGGACTGGCGGCGGCCGTAGAGGATTTGCAGGGCGAGGATGCGGTCGCGGTTTTCGCGCAGGAAGCGCTCGAACTCGGCGATGTAGCTGCGCGCCTTTTCCACGTCGTAGCCGGTGCCCTCGACGATGCGGTCCTGGCTGAGGTGGTCCACGGTGATTTCCGCCTTTTGCTGAAGCTCGACGATGAGCTTGCGCAGCGCGGGTCTGCTGAACGGGCGGGCCGCGGCTTCCTTCTGCGGCGCGGCGGCTTCGCGGAGCTGCTCGACGGACGGCTCGGCATCGGCGGGGAGCGCGAATTTTTCCCGCGCGAGCGCGGCCTGCCGGTCAGGGTCAGCGGTTTCGCCGAGGGGCTTCGCGAGTTCCGCGAGCGAGAGGCCGCAGGCGGCTGTGACGCGGGTGCGGTCCTTTTCCTCAAGCAGTGCATCGAGGCGGAGCAGGCGGCTGGCGAGGGTGGAGAAGGTGGCGTCGGTGCGGTTCCCGCGGGCGACTTTGTCGAGGAGCTTCTCGAAGGGGACGCTGGCTTCGCGGTTGAGTGGGTTGGTGGCGGACTTCGGGCTTTGCGTAACGCCGACGGCATCCACGAGGACGAAGTGGGTCTTGGCCTTCGCATCGGGCGTGACGGTGCGCAGCTCGTGCGGCTCGCAGGTGCGGGTGCCGCGGCCTTTCATCTGCTCGTAGTAGAGGGCGCTGCGCACGTCGCGGAGGAAGAGGAGGATTTCGAGCGGCTTGATGTCCGTGCCGGTGGCAATCATGTCCACGGTGACGGCGACGCGGAGCGCGGGCGAGGTGCAGAACTCGGCGATGAGGTCGTCGGTGGTTTTCTTTCCGCCGGCGCGATAGGTGATTTTTTTGCAGAACTCATTGCCCTCGGCGAAGACCTCGCGGACGAGGTCCACGATGCGATCGGCGTGGGCGTCGTCCTTGGCGAAGATGAGCGTCTTCGGCACCCACTCGCCAGAGCGCTGTGGGAAGAGCTGCGTAAAAAGTGAGTCGCGGAAATGGGTGAGGACGGTGCGGACCTGCGGCTTTGAAATGACGGAGCGGTCGAGTTCGCGGGCCTGCCAGGTGAAGTCGTCGCGGAGCTTTTCCCAGCGACGCTTGCGGGTCTTGCGCTCGATTTTTTCGAGATGATTGCCGCGCGAGACGGTGGCACCTTTCTCCCCGAGCTTGGTGCGGATGCGGTAGATGTCGTAGCCGACGTTCACCTTTTCGAGCACGGCGCGCTCGTGCGGATAGGTCGCAACGAGGTTTTGATTGAAGAAGGCGAGCGTGTGCGCGCTGGGCGTGGCGGTGAGGCCGGCGAAGAAGGAGTCGAAGTAGTCGAGGACCTTTTTCCATTCGTTGTAAATGGAGCGGTGGCACTCATCCACGAAGATGAGATCGAAGCTCTCGGGCGGGAGTGCAGGATTGTAGATGGCGACGCGCTCTCCATCCGTGTCGCCGGTGGCGTCAAACGTGGAGCGTTCGTCCGCCTCGGGGTCGAGCGGCACGCCGACAAGCTGGGAGTAGAGGCGCTGAATGGTGGAGATGACGACCTTCGCGCGCGGCTCCATCGCAGAGCCGTCGAGGTGCTGGACGATGTATTCTTCAGTGAATAGACGCTGAGTGTATGGGCTCCGCCAGCCGTCGAATTCGCGCTTGGCCTGGCGACCGAGATTGCCGCGGTCCACCAGGAAGAGGATGCGACGCGCACCGGCGAACTTGATGAGTCGGTAGCACTCCGTGACGGCGCAGAAGGTCTTGCCCGCGCCCGTGGCCATTTGGATGAGGGCGCGCGGGTGATTTCGGCTGAGCGAATTTTCCAGCCCAGCGATGGCTTCAACCTGGCAATCGCGCAGGCCGGCGCGGACGAGCGGCGGAAGTTTTCCGAGGCGCGAGCGGAGGGTGTCCTTTTGCTGCACCCAGTCGCGCAGCGTGCCGGGCTCGTGCGGGCCGAAAACATCGCGCGACCGCGAGCGCGGGTCGCGCAGGTCGCGGAAGCGCCACTCCTCGCCGTTGCTCTCGTAGGTGAATGGCAGCGGGTTCGCCCATTGCTGGAAATCGGTGAGCTTCGCGCGGGCGTAACCTTCGGACTGCTCGGCGACGCCGACGAGCGGCGTGCCCGCGGCCTTGGCTTCGACGACGCCGAGCGCCTTTCCGTCAACGAACTGCATGTAGTCAGCAAAGCCGCCCTGCACATCCGTCTCGCAAAGCGCGACGGCGGGCATGGACAGATCCATCGAGCGGCGATCTTGGACGGTCCAGCCCGCTTCGGTGAGCTGGCGGTCAATGGATCGCCGCGCGATTGACTCAGGGGTGTCGGGCATTCTTAAATAGCAAATAGCAACGCCGTGTCGGAAGCAATCCTGCTAGCAGAAGCTACGGCATGTTCCAAATGCGGCGCGTCACGGCCATACTTGTAGTGTGGCGAAGGTGACCGTGCCGTTCGGCAAGCGGGAAGAGGAGACTAGCGGGGCTGAAGAATCAGTTCGTCGCCAGCGACGACGAACTCGGCGCAGCGCGCGTCGGTTTCGGAAAGGGTTGCGCGGACTACTGCGCCGCGGAGGTGCTTCTCGATGGCGTCGCGCAATGGGCGGGCGCCGAGGCGGGGGTGGAAGCCGCGTTGGAGGAGGAAGGAGACGACGGATTCTCCGGCGGTGAAGTCGAAGCCTTTGCTGCCGAGGAACGAAAGTTCGCGGGTGATGTGGACTCGGACGATGGCGAGTTGCACGTCGTAGCTCAGGCGCTGGAAGACGATCTTTTCGGTGATGCGGGCGAAGAGTTCGGGGCGGAGGGCTTGCTGCGCTTTGGCGA
>JAYVRQ010000127.1:0-2318 GCA_043776145.1 Chthoniobacteraceae bacterium | reverse complement strand
AAATCAGCCCCGTCGCTTCGTCCTGTCCGCTCATGATGTTGAGCGATTGCACCGCCTGCCCCGCCGCGCCTTTGGTAAGATTGTCCTCCGCACTCAGGAGCACGAAACGCCCCGTCCGCGGATCATGCCGCCAGGCGATGTCCACGAAGTTTGTCTGCACCACATTCTTCGTATCGGGCAGCGCCCCTTCGCCCAGCAGCCGCACAAAGGGCTCGCGCCCGTAGGCCTCCGTGAGCGCATTCGCGATGTGCCACGGTTCGATGCCATCGGCAGGCGCGCAAAAGATCGTCGAGTGAATGCCGCGATTCACCGGCACCAGATGTGGCACAAAGTCGATCGTCACCTTTTCCCCCGCAGCCAGCGACAGCTCCTGCTCGATCTCCGCTAGATGCCGGTGCTTCGGGATGCCGTAGGCGCGCAGGCTCTCGTTACATTCCGGGAAAAGGTAATCCACCTTTGCATTGCGGCCCGCGCCGCTCACGCCGCTCATCGAGCTCACCACGATGCTCTGCGGCTTCAGCAGCCGCCGCTGGAGCAGCGGGTGCAGCGGGAGGATGATGCTCGTCGGATAACACCCCGGCGAGGCCACGAGCTGCGCGCCTTTGATCTTCTCCCGATAAATCTCCGGCAAGCCATACACACTCAGCGCCGTCAGCTCCGGCGCATGATGCACTTCGCCGTAAAATTCGTGATACACGCCCACGTCCTTGATCCGAAAATCCGCGCTCAGATCGATGACCCGCAGTCCCGCGGCGACGAGCGGCTTGGCGTATTCCGTGGCCACGCCATGCGGCAGCGCGAGAAAGACAAACTGCACCCCCGTCTCAAGGATGCGCGAAATGTCGGACGCGATGAAAGGCAGCTCCGCATAGCGCATCCCGGCAAACTTCGGGAAAACCTGCCCGATCGTCTGCCCCGCGAGTTGCCGCGAAGTCAGCGCGACCAACTCCACCCCCGGATGGCGGATGAGCAACCGCACGAGTTCCTCCCCCGAGTATCCGCTGGCTCCGACGACGACTGCTTTGCATGCATCCATGATTTGGCGTTTGAAGTTTGGCGTTTGAAGTTTGGGCCGGCGCGAGAGAAGACGCGACTCGAAGCACCGTGGATGAACGTCTGTCCAAGGCATCCAGTTCAACGCCAAACTTCAAACCATGTATCCGGTTCGTCGCCAAATTTGGGGTGAAGTGGGACAGGATTATCAAGATTGGCAGGATTCACGGGATTCCTTCTGGCGAAATCCTGGAATCCTCTGAATCCTGTGAATCCTGTCTCCAGTTCAAGAAGCTTGGCAACAAACCGGATAGGCACGCTTCAAACTTCAAACTTCAAACGCGAAACACCACCCGGGCGCAGCCAAAATTCCGCTTCCCTTCCGCCCACGCCGCCCTAGATTCCGCGTCTCTGAAACTCGGGCTGTAGTTCAGCTTGGTAGAACGCTTGAATGGGGTTCAAGAGGTCGTGGGTTCGAATCCCGCCAGCCCGACCAACTTGGAATGCTGATATAATCGGGATTCCAAGGCCTGTGCGGGATGGGTGATTATGCGCGAAACAATTTGGTGGTAGCCCCTATGCTATGTGGAGAATGAAAACGATCGAGAATAGGAAGCACCGCGGGACGTTCGCTCTGCTCGAAAACGTCGCGCCAAATCTCTTCCCTCAACGGGAAAACCAATCGTACTGGGTGTCAAAAAGATGAACGGGAAGTGCACCGTTCAAGCGCTCGATACGAAGGATCGGAAAACCGCTGATGGGAAACTTGCCGAGTGGCTCGGCGATCTCAAAAAGATGGACCCCGGAAACCACGACCTGAAGCTCGCCTTGCTGCTCGAAAAATACCAGGCCGCGCGGACGGAAATCACCGCATCCACGAAGGTTGGGGAAAGCGGCCGGATCGCGAAATTCCGCGAGCTCTTTCCCCGCCCGATGGAAACCCTGGTCTCCCGCGTGCTGAACTCAGATATCGCGACTTGGGTCGGGTTCGTCGGGAAGGGAAAGCGCCCCTCGACTCGGAATCAATTCCGAGCCTTCGCTCGCGCCCTTTTCGATTTTGCCGTATCCGACACCGTGATCGCGGAAAAATCCTTTCGATCCGAAGATCATTCGGAAGGCGAAGAAGGAACCCTTCATCCGGCTCATTCCTTCACCCCAAGAGTTTGAGAAGATTGTTGCCGAGATTCGCCAGCCGAGTTGGAAGTTGGAGAAAGGCAAGCACGGCGGGCAGCGTCCGACTTTTCAGCACGAAAGCGCAGACTTCGCCGAATTCCTCGGCCGGGCGGGCATCGGTCAAGCCGAGGCGGTCGGCCTTAATTGGGAGG
>JAYVRQ010000126.1:0-7548 GCA_043776145.1 Chthoniobacteraceae bacterium | reverse complement strand
TGCGTGCGGCGCGGAGCAATGGCGGGCGGTCCTTGCTCCGCACCACGGGCAGCAAGCTGCCACCACCGCAAAGCGGCAGCAAGCTGCCGCAGTCCGGGGCGCTTCGCGCACCCCGAACATTTGCGACGAATTGGATTGTTGCCCGCGCCGGTTTCCTTTTATGAACTCGGCGTCACGAACCGAATGGGCGCTGAGAAACTGAGCAACCTTAACCGCGCGACCCGATGCGTTCTCGCCATCGGAATCGCTTTGCTATTCGCGAACGCCAGCGCGCACTCTGCCGCGCCCGCGCGAAAACGCGCGAAGGATTCGCCTGCTCCCCGCCTTCCCGTGAAGGAAGCGCGCTCGCCGGTGAGCCGGATTTTTCTCGAAGACGAACCCGGCGAAACAACCGTGCAGGGATCGCCGCCGAAAAGTCCCGCGCAGTTCAATCCCGATCCGGGCGGCACTGGCGGCGCGATTCCCACGCCCGCGACGCCGGACTGGACGCCGCCGGAGCAGAATATTCTCTTCGGCCCGCAGCCGCTCCCGCCGCCGAAATATGGCGCGGCGCCGCTGACCGGACGCGACCGTCTTCCACGCCGCGGCGTGCTCAGCCAGACGCCGCCGCGGCACGCCTGGGAATATCCCGAGTATCCGCTGGGCCGAGAGGGGCTCGGTTTTCCGCAGGGCTTCGTCGGCGTCCCGAATCGCTGGTACCTGAACATCCCGCACTGGCAGCGTTACATGGATCCGTCGCACGAGACGCCATACATGTACGACACGCCGCGGCTGTGGCACCCGTACGAGCAGAGCACTTTGAAGGGCGACGTGCCGATCATCGGGGAGGATATTTTCATGACGCTGACGGGAAAAAATTTCACCCTCATCGAGAAAAAGAAACTTCCGACTCCGAGCGGCGTCAGCGCGGCGCAGCCGAATTCGTCCGAGTTTTTTGGAAGGAGCGAGCAGACGCTGATCTCGAACGACCTTTCGCTTTCGGTGGACATCTTCGAGGGCGAAACCGCGTTCAAGCCGGTGACGTGGCTCATCCGCGTGCTCGGCGTGTACAACAACAACTGGATTCGCGTGCAGGAAAACAACGCCATCGACCCCGACCCGCGCGGCACGACTTTCAACGACAACCGCAGTTCGCCCGATAGCTCGAAGATTCAGTCCATCCCGACCGTCAGCACTGACTACAATCCGAAGTCCGGCGTGCCCGGCAAGTTCACGAAGAATGTGAACCCCGGCGACGTGTTCAACTTTCTCCAGCCCGATCTGAAAAGCGCGGGCGACGCGAAAGACCCGGTGCCGGTCAATCCCAACACGAACGAAATCCCCACGAACGGAACCAAGGACAAAAACCGGCGCGACAACAAGGACCGCAACAAGGATTTCTCCGGCACGCGCTACACCGAGAGGCATCGCGACTTCTTCGCGCTTCAGGAAGCGTTCGCGGAAATCCACATCGGCGATCTTTCCGACAACTACGACTTCCTCTCGTCGCGCTGGGGCATCCAGCCGTTCGTGTCGGACTTCCGCGGCTTCATCTACGCCGACACGAATCTCGGCGCGCGCATCTTCGGCAACTGGCACAACAACCTCTGGCAATACAACCTCGTCTATTTCAACCAGCGCGAAAAAGACACCTACTCGGACCTGAACACTTTCGAGTCGCGCCATCAGCAGGTGCTCATCGCGAATGTGTTCAAGCAGGACTTCATCTGGAAAGGCTACACCGCGCAGGCGAGCTTCCACATGAACCTGGACGACGGCGGCACGCACTACGACAAGAACGATTTCATCACGCGCCCCGCCGTGCTCGGCACGGTCGAGGACAACGGCCACCCCGGCAGCAACGGCCAGCTCGCCGGGCACGATGTGAAGGCGTTTTATTTCGGCTGGACCGGCGACGGACACATCGGGCGGGTGAACATCACGCACGCTTTCTACCAGGTCTTCGGCGAAGACGAGCGCAACGGACTCGCTGGCCGCAAGGTCGATATCAACGCGCAGATGGCCGCGCTGGAACTCAGCTACGACCGCGACTGGATTCGCTTCAAACTTTCCGGCTTCTACGCCAGCGGCGACAGCAAGCCGACCGACCGCACCGCGCGCGGCTTCGACTCGATCATCGACAACCCATTCTTTGTCGGCGGTCCGTTCAGTTGGTACGTGCATCAAGGCTTCAACCTCGCGGGCACCGCTGTCAGCCTGAAGCAGCGCGATTCCCTCATCCCAAATCTGCGCACGAGCAAAACCGAAGGGCAGTCGAACTTCGTCAACCCCGGCGTCTTCATCCTCGGCGCGGCGACTGACATCGACGTGACGCCGAAGCTCAAAGCCTTCGCGAACGTGAACTACATCTGGCTCGCCGAAACCAAGCCCGTCGAAATCGCGCTCCAGACCAACAAATCGCGCAACGAACTCGGCCTCGATTGCAGCCTCGGTTTCAAATACCGCCCGCTGCTCATCGACAACATCGTGGTCGCCGCCGGGCTCGGCGTCTTCTTCCCCGGCGCGGGCTACCGTGACATCTACCGCCGCAACACCCAATACGTCCCCGGTTACGGCCCGCAGGAGCAGGCGGGAAAAGTCGATCGCTACCTCTACAACGCCTTCTTCACGGTCTCGTTCATTTACTGAACGTTCGCACCGCTCGCCTCGGCCAGCCGCTCCTGCATGTCCGCGGCTTGGAGCGCGTGGATCATTTCGCCGATCTGGCCTTCCACGAAACGGTCGAGGTTGTAGAGCGTCAGGTTGATGCGGTGGTCGGTGACGCGGTTTTGCGGGTAGTTGTAGGTGCGGATTTTTTCGCTGCGGTCGCCGCTGCCGATCTGGCTTTTGCGATGTGCGGCGTATTTCTCGGCTTCCTCGCGCTGCATTTTTTCGAGAAGGCGGGAGCGCAGAATGTTGAGCGCCTTTTCCTTGTTCTTTTGCTGCGAACGTCCGTCCTGGCAGCGCACGATCATGCCGGTGGGAATGTGCATCACCTGCACGGCGGAGTCGGTCGTGTTCACGCCCTGTCCGCCGGGGCCGCCGGCGCGGCAGACTTCCACGCGGATTTCGTCGGGCTTAAGTTCGAGATCGACTTCCTCGGCTTCAGGCAGCACGGCAACCGTCGCGGCGCTCGTGTGGATGCGGCCCTGCGTCTCGGTCGCGGGGACGCGCTGCACGCGATGCACGCCGCTTTCGTACTTCAGCGTGCGGAAAACCTGACCGCCCGTGACTTTGAAAATGACTTCCTTGAATCCGCCGATCGCGCCGAGGCTCGATTCGAGGTTTTCGATTTTGAAACCATGCGCGTCCGCAAAGCGCAGATACATCCGGTAAAGATCGCCCGCGAAAAGCCCGGCCTCGTCGCCACCCGTGCCCGCGCGGATTTCCACGATGGCATCGCGCTCCTCATTCGGATCGGGCGGCAGCAGCGCGAACTGCACTTTCTCCTCCAGCGCCGCGATGCGCGTTTCTAGTTCGGGAATTTCGAGGGCGGCAAGTTCCGCCATTTCCGCGTCGTCGCCGCCGGCGAGTTGCTGATTCCCCGCGAGTTCGCCGCGAGCCTTTTGGAGATTTTCCCAATCCGCGAGCAGCGCCTTCAGCCGCGTGTGCTCGCGCAGAAGATCGCGGGCGCGGCGGGGATCGGCGTACAGATTTCCCGATGCGATCTCGGCTTCGAGTTCGCGGAAGCGGTCGGTGCTGCGGCTGAGAAGCGGTGCGAAGTCCACGGGATTAAAAAAGCAAAACGGTGAAGCCACAGACGGGCTTCACCGTTTTGAAAACTGCTTTGAAAATCTAAGCGCCCTTCTTGTCCGCCCGGGTTTTGACGCCTGCGTAGCGGCGCGAGAATTTCTCGATGCGGCCCGCGGTATCGACGAACTTATGCTCGCCGGTGAAGAACGGATGGCAGGCCGCGCAGATGCCGACCTTGATTTCGCGGCGGGTCGAGCGGGTGTGATAGACCGTGCCGCACGCGCAGCTAATGGTGGTCTCGTGGTAGTCGGGATGAATATCTGCTTTCATGGCTTTGGAAAAGGGCTGAGAAAGTAGCGGTCAACTTCCGAGCCGCAACCAAAAAGACCGACTATTTCCCGTGACGATTTCCCCCGCTGAAAACGTGCTGCTCGCGGCGTGGGAGGAAACGCTGGCCACCCATGGAAACCGTCGTGCGGTGCTGGCGGCGAGCGCGGAAACGCTGCGCACTTTCGCGGACATCGAGGCCGAGTCGCGCGGGCACGAGCGTCTCTTTGCGAAACTGGAAGCGCGCAGCGTCGTCGCGATCCGGCTCGGCAATCTTCCCTGCTGGCCCGCGCTTTTGCTCGCGCTGTTTCGACGTGGGCTGATCCCGCTCCCGCTTGGGCAGCACATGGAAGGCGGCGAACTCGCGGGCGCGCTGGAGACATGCTGTGCGAGCGCGTTGATCGAGGCGGACGGCGACGCGATTCGGATCCATCGCCAATTGCCAATTGCCAATTGCCAATTACCCGCCGCCGACTTTCTGAAACTCACGAGCGGCACCACGTCCGCTCCCCGCGCCATCCGCTTTCGCGCGCCGCAGTTGCTCGCGGATTGCGATCAGATTTGCGCGACGATGGGCTTCGGCCCCGACGATCTGAATTTCGGTGCGATCCCGTTTTCCCACAGCTACGGCTTCAGCAATTTGCTCACGCCGCTGCTCTGCCGCGGCGTCCCGCTCGTCGCGAGCGATGAGCGGCTCCCGCGCGCGATCCTCGATGGCCTCGCCGCCAGCGGAGCGACCGTCTTCCCCGGCATCCCCGTTTTTTTTCAAAAGCTCGCCGGGATGGAAGACGCGCCCGCGCTTCCGCGACTGCGCCTCTGCATCTCCGCCGGAGCGCCGCTGCCGTCCGCTGTGGGTGAAAAATTCACCGCGCGCTTCGGCCTCAAGATTCACACCTTCTACGGTGCGTCGGAATGCGGCGGCATCGCCTACGATGCGAGCGCGGAAGCCTGCTGCGAAGATGGCTTCGTCGGCACCGCGATGTCCGGCGTCGCGATTTCTCCGTTGGAAGATGGACGCATCGCGGTGCGCAGCGCCGCCGCCGGAGACGGCTATTTTCCCGAGGCCGACGACGCGCTGCGCGACGGCTGCTTCGTCCCCGGCGACTTGGTGGATTGGACGCCGCGCGGCCTCGCCATCGTCGGGCGCGCGGCGGATTTCATCAACGTCGCGGGGCGCAAGCTGAGCCCGGCGGCGGTCGAGCGATGCCTGCTCGCCTGTCCCGGCGTGCGCGCGGCGGTGGTCTTCGGCGTGCCCTCGGCGCTGCGCGGGGAGGAAGCCGTCGCGTGCATCGCGGGCGAGGGGATCGACGCCGCTGGCGTGCTCCGTTTTTGCCACGACCACCTCAGCCCGTGGCAGGTGCCGCGCGACATCTGGATCGTCCCCGAAATCTCCGCCAACGATCGCGGGAAAATCAGCCGGCGTCAGCTTGCCGAGCGGTATTTGAAAAAGTCGTAGAGCGGGCTTGGCGTAGCTGCGATGATGGAATCCATGAGAACACTCCACCGCATCCTCCCGACGATTGTCTGCGCCCTTTGGGTCATGCTCTCCCGCACGACGGTTGCGCTGCCGGACGAAGTCGCGTCGGGCGGGAAGGGCGGGGCGCAGCATCTCGCGCTCGGTGAAGTACCAAAGGGCGTTGCGGCATCGGACTGGTCGAGCATCCGCGCGGCGTATGAGGCGGGGCGTCATGCCTTCCAGCCCATTGAGAGCGGCTGGCAGGCGCGCAATCCGGGCCAGCAGTGGACCACGAAATTCGACGGGCGCGGCTTCCTCGCCGAGCCGCGCGATGGCGCGTGGCAGTGGGGCCTGGAGTTGAAGAGCTACGGCTTCGGGGAAAACCAGCACGCCATCGACGGCACGCCCGCCGTGAAGGCCGAGGGCCAGCGCCTCAGCTACCAGTGGGATGCCACCGTGCAGGAGTGGTTCGTGAACGACCAGCGCGGCCTCGAACACGGGTTCACGATTTCCGAGCGTCCTGACGCGCCACTCAACACTCAACTTTCAACACTCAACTTCCACCTCGCCGCCCGCGGCACGCTGCACCCGCGCGTCTCCGCCGATGCGCAGGGCGTGCTTTTTGCGGACGCCTCCGGCGCGACCGTCCTCAATTACACCGGCCTCAAGGTCTGGGATGCCGATGGCAAGGTGCTCGCCTCGCACTTTGCGCCCGCCGAGGACGGCGTGCGGCTTCTGGTGGAGGAACGCGGTGCGCGCTATCCGCTGACGATCGATCCCATCGCCCAGCAGGCGTATCTGAAACCGGCTGCCGTGGGCACTTCGCAGGCGGGGGATGGCTTCGGCACCTCCGTGGCCGTCTCGGGCGACACGGTGGTCGTCGGGGCTATCGGCGAGGACAGCAGCACGACGGGCGTGAACAGCACGCCCAACGATGGGACCAGCACTGGCGCCGGCTCCGGCGCAGCCTACGTCTTCGTGCGCAGCGCGGGGGTGTGGACGCAGCAGGCGTATCTGAAGCCGGCCGCTGTCGGCACCTCGCAGGGGGGTGATGAGTTCGGCGTCTCCGTGTCCATCTCGGGCGACACGGTAGTCGTCGGGGCTCACGACGAGGACAGCAGCACGACGGGCGTGAACAGCACGCCCAACGAGAGCGCCAGCCAGTCCGGCGCGGCCTACGTCTTCGTGCGCAGCGCGGGGGTGTGGACGCAGCAGGCGTATCTGAAGCCGGCCACCGTCGGCACCACGCAGGCCGGGGATCAGTTCGGCTGGTCTGTGGCCGTCTCGGGCGGCACGGTGGTCGTCGGGGCTTACTTGGAGGACAGCAGCACGACGGGCGTGAACAGCACGCCCAGCGAAGGAGCTTCTGGCTCCGGTGCAGCCTACGTTTTCGTGCGCAGCGCGGGGGTGTGGACGCAGCAGGCGTATCTGAAGCCGGACGCCGTCGGCACCACGCAGGCGGGTGATGATTTCGGCGTCTCCGTGGCCGTCTCGGGCGACACGGTGGTCGTCGGGGCTAGCCAGGAGGACAGCAGCACCACGGGCCTGAACAGCACGCCCAACGAGAGCTCCGCAGACTCCGGCGCGGCCTACATTTTCACCGGCCTCGGCTCGGGGGTGCCCGACGCCGATGGCGACGGTCTCTGCGACTCTTGGGAGCTGACCTACTGGCCCACCAGGAACGATCACAGCGCGCTCGATGACTTCGACCACGACGGCTACGTGGAACTTGCTCGAACTCGCCCTCGGCCTGAACCCCACGCTGCCGAACGCCGGTGGCCTGCCCGCCGCCATCAACGAGGGCGGCTACCTGACGATGACGCTCACCAAGCAGCCCGGCGTGACCTACGAAGTGCAAAGCGCCGGCACGCTGCTGCCCGCGCTGCCGGATTCCTTCAGCCCCGCGAGCACGACGATCCTCACCAACAACGCCACCACCCTCAAGGTGCGGGACAATGTCCTCATCGGCACTCCGCCCACGCGCTTCATGCGCATGAAAGTCACGGCGGCTCCGTGAGAGACTGTCTAAAAAGTCTCGATTCCGAAAATAGCCCAGCGATTCATCGCTGGGTTTGAGATGGCATGAATGATGA
>JAYVRQ010000125.1:0-7548 GCA_043776145.1 Chthoniobacteraceae bacterium | reverse complement strand
GACCGCCTGCGAGCGGCACGTTTCAGGGCGGCGACTTTGCGCGCGAAGCCAGCCCGCATCTCAGCGGCATGTTTGGCTTTCAATTCGTCAATGGCCGCTGGGTAGCGATTCAGCCCAAGAGCACGCGGGCATCGACTGCGGGCGCGATCGACCTTTCCGATTACTACTACGGACTGACGACTGGCGGCTTAACCGTGACCCTGCCTCCGGCAGCTTCCGTCCACGATGGCCATGAACTGGTAATCAAGGATGAAAGCGGCCAGGCGAATGTGAGTCCTCACAAGATCATGCCCAGTGCCTCGGATACCATCGACGGTGCAAATACGGCGCTGACCATCTCCGCAAGGTTTGGCGCGGTGCGTTTGATCAGGAGGAATGCGCAATGGTGGACGATTTCTTGACGCAGAATGAACCAAACAATCAGTCGAATTTGATTATGAAAATAAGAACGAAGAGTAATTACGCGGTTGGCATCGTGGCTGGGATTCACATGGGGCTCGCGGTGGCGGAAATGTTCCTGTGGAAATACTGGTTCTGGACAAAGTTCCCGGTCTTGGGTTTCCACGATTCCATCGAAGCGGACAAAGTAACTCCGATCGTCGCCAACGCAGGACTATACAACGCTTTCATCGCAGCGGGACTCGTGTGGAGTATCGTGGCGGGCAGTGGATTCTCACGATCCCTCAAATGGTTTTTCCTTTGCTGCGTCGCGATCGCCGGGGTGGTCGGAGTTAGCTTGAAGTGGACGACTCTCGTGGCGCAGACGCTGCCGGCATTCGTCGCAATGCTCATCCTTCGGAACGAGGGCAAGTCGGCGGCGCCCGGCAGCTCGGCGGTTCGATAGCCAGCAGCCAGCCAGCGAGCGTGACGCTCGCTGGCGACGGCATCGCTGGGGCGTGGCAGATGCAACTTCGGCCCAACAATCCCAACGCCGCTCCCAATGTCGATTTCGACGGCACCCACGAGGCCGGGACGCTCAATCCAAATCTCGCGTCACAATTTTTTCACAAACTGCTGACGCGGGCGTGACACACGCGCTTTGCCTTCGGAGGATATTCTACGCCATGAAAACAAATCTGCTTCTGATTGGCGCGGGCCTTCTCGCACTGCAACTCACAGCCGCCGCGGTCGAGCCCGCGGATTACGTCGCCCACGAATGGGGCACCTTCACTTCCGTCCAGGGCGCGGACGGCGTGCAGCTCGAATGGAATCCGCTGCTGCTCACGGAGCTGCCGAAATTCGTCTATGATCGGAATCGCCCGCTGCAAAACGGAAAGCTGCCGCCCGGCATTCTCGCGGCGAAAACAGGAGTGTTCCTTGGGAGGCAGCGCCTCGAGACACCGGTCATTTATTTCTACAGCAAAAAGGAGCGCGTCGTGGATGTGAGCGTGGAGTTTCCCGAGGGCAAAGTGACGGAGTGGTATCCGCAGCAAAATCCGCCGCCGCACACGACAGTGAAAGCCGGCGAGCCCGCAGCGCGCTGGGAAAAGCTGCGCATCCTCGCGGGGAATGCGAAGCCGGTCGCGCTGCCGAAAGACGAGCGCGGCAGCCACTACTTCGCCGCGCGCGAGACGGATGCGAATCTCGTGCAGATCCCCCAGCCGAACTCCGCGACGGAGACGGAAAAGTTCCTCTTCTATCGCGGCGTCGGGACTTTCGAGGCCCCGCTGAAAGTCACGAGCGACGGACCGGACGCCGCGACCCTGCACCTCGCGAACACAGGCGCAGAGCCGCTCGGCAGCCTCTTTGTGTATGAAGTGCGGGGCTCGTTCGCGCGCCTCGGCAGCGTCCCCGCGCTCGCGCCCGGCGGGACGCAGACGTTTGCCTTTCCCGAAAAATCCGCGCCTGCTCCGCTGACGGAAACCCGCGCCGAACTCGCCGCGCAAATGAGAAAGGCGCTCACCGCCGCCGGGCTCTACGAGCGCGAGGCCGCGGCGATGGTGAAGACATGGGACAACGCGTGGTTCGCCGAGCAGGGCTTGCGCGTGCTCTACGTCCTGCCGCGCACCTGGGCCGACCGCGTGCTCCCGCTTACGCTTGATCCCGCGCCGCACGAAGTCTCGCGCGTCATGGTCGGGCGCGCGGAAATTCTCACGCCCGGAAAGGAAAAGGCGCTCACGCTCGAAGTGGAACGTTACCGCACCGGCGATGAAGCCACCCGCGCCGACGCCGTGACGAACACGCGCGCGCTCGGCCTCGGACGTTTCGCCGAACCCGCCATGCGCCGCCTCTGCCTCGCCGATCCGCAGAACCGCGACTTCACCAGCGCCGCGTGGCAATTGCTCTACGCCGCCTTCGCCCCGCCGCCCGCCACACCAGCCACCGCCGCGCGGTAGCGGCGCCGCGCTCTGCGGTGGGGCGCAGCCCCAATTCCAACGCTGTCATTTCGACCGAAGCGCAGGCGGGCCAGTGGGCGGAGCGTAGTGGAGAGCCGAGTCCGCGAGACAGCCCGAGTGGAAGACATGGCGGGCAAACCTCTAACATTTCTTCGCGTGGGCGAAGGCGGTGGGCGCACGCGTGCATTGCTCCGCACCGCCTTCGCCCATCGGGGATAAGTGAGAGGTTTCTCCACTACGCTCCGCCCGCTGGCCCGCCTGCGCTTCGGTCGAAATGACCGTTGTAGTTTTTTGATGCGATCACTGTGATTTCCAAATTGACACCGCCCATATATTTTGCTGAAAGTGCGTTAGTCACATCCCCTTAAAAACACCATGAACAAACCATCACACATCCATTCGTCCCTGCTCGCCGCCAGCCTCGGCTTGTCAGTTCTTTCCATCGCCACTCCCGCGCGCGCCATTTTCACTTTTGCCGCGTCGGGTGCCAATTCCGCCGCCATTCAGGCTTCGGTCGATGCTTTCCGCACCGACCTCGGAGCGTTGAACTCGAACGTCGCCGGTTCCTTCGGGAGCGGACGGCGCGAGATCAATTGGGATGGAGTGCCAAATACCTTGGCCGCCCCGAACAACCTGCCCGCGAATTTTTTCAACGTGAACTCACCGCGCGGCGCGGTCTTTTCCACACCGGGAACGGCTTTCCAAGTGAGCGCCAATGACGGGACCGGGACGCCGATCGAATTCGGCAACATCGACCCCACCTACCCCGGCCTTTTCGCGCCCTTCAGCGCACAGCGCCTCTTCACGGCCATCGGCAGCAATATCGTGGACGTGAATTTCTTCGTCCCAGGCTCGAACACACCGGGGCTCACGCGCGGCTTCGGCTCGGTCTTTACCGATGTGGATGCGGATAACACGACTTCCATCGAGTATTTCAGCGCCGCCAATGTCTCGCTCGGCAAATTTTTTGTCCCGAACGCCGCGGGCAATCAGACGCTGAGTTTTCTCGGCGTGTCGTTCGATGCGCCCGTCGTCTCGCGCGTCCGCATCACCAGCGGCAATCAGATTCTCGCCACCGGCAATACCACGGGCGATGTCGTCGCGATGGATGACTTCATCTACGCGGAGCCGGTGCCGGAACCGGCGGGGGCGATCTTCGGACTGATGACGGCGCTCGTCCCGATGTTCGCGCGCGTGCGGCGGAAACGCTCCGTCTAACGTCCGCGACCGCGGGCAAGGCGGTGCTTGACTCGCCGGAGTGCGAGCCTAGTCTCCGCGCAGCAAAAAATGCAGGGGAGCCGTCTGGCTGAGAGTCCCGAATAAAAATTCGGGAGACCCTTTGAACCTGAAGCGGGTAATGCCGCCGCAGGGAGCGAAGACTCTGAGCCGTGCCGTGATCCCTTTACGCACGGCTTTTTCGTTTTCCTATGATTGCAACCAAAGACTCCATCGAACCCCACAGCAGCGACCAACTCCCCGCCTCGACGCGCGTGTATTTGGAAGGCCGCATCCATCCGCAAATCCGCGTCCCCTTTCGCGAAATCGCGCTCTCGCCGACTAAGACGTTCAGCGGCGAGTTGGAGGGGAATGAGCCGGTGCGCGTCTATGATTGCAGCGGCCCGTGGGGCGATCCCGCTTTCACCGGCACCTCCGACGAAGGTCTGCCCACGCCGCGCGCGGAATGGATCGCCGCCCGCGCCGATGTGGAAGCGTATGACGGGCGCGAAGTCTTGCCGCAGGACAACGGCTACCTCAGCGGAAAACACGCCGAATACGCCAGCAAGGCCGAGCGCAACCGGCTCGTAGAGTTTCCGGGTTTGCGCGGCCAACGCCGTCGCCCGCTCCGCGCGAGCGCCGGGCATCCTGTCACGCAGCTTTGGTATGCACAGCAGGGGATTATCACGCCCGAAATGGAGTTCATCGCCATCCGCGAAAACTTGGGTCGCGCGAAGATCGCCGAGCTTTCGCAGGACATCCTTCGCGCCGACCTCGACAAACAACACGCCGGCTCCGCGCAGCAGCCGAACAGCGAATACACGCCGGGCGTCTTCCGCCGTTTTCCGCAAAGAATCCCGAATGAAATCACGCCGGAATTTGTGAGAAGCGAAGTCGCCGCCGGGCGCGCGATCATCCCCGCGAATATCAATCACCCTGAGTTGGAGCCGATGATTATCGGCCGCAATTTCCTCGTAAAGATTAACGCCAACATCGGCAATAGCGCCGTCGCCTCCAGTATCGAGGAGGAAGTGGAAAAGATGCGCTGGGCCACGAAGTGGGGCGCGGACACGGTAATGGATCTAAGCACCGGCAAAAACATTCACGCCACCCGCGAATGGATCCTGCGCAACTCGCCCGTACCCATCGGCACCGTGCCCATCTATCAGGCATTGGAAAAAGTGAACGGCAAGGCCGAAGACCTAACTTGGGAGTTATTCCGGGATACCTTAATCGAACAAGCCGAGCAGGGCGTCGATTACTTCACCATCCACGCCGGCGTCTTGCTTAGATTTGTCCCGCTTACTGCCCAACGCATGACCGGCATAGTTAGTCGCGGCGGCAGCATCATGGCTAAGTGGTGTCTTTCCCATCACAAGGAAAACTTCCTTTACACCCATTGGGACGACATCTGCGACATCATGGCTGGTTACGATGTTAGCTTTAGCATTGGGGATGGACTCAGGCCTGGCTCCATCGCCGACGCCAATGACCGTGCGCAATTTGGAGAGCTACAAGTGCAGGGCGAACTCACCCGCCGCGCCTGGGCCCAAGGGGTGCAAGTCATGAACGAAGGCCCCGGCCATGTCCCCATGCACATGATTGAAGAGAACATGGCCAAACCGCTCGAATGGTGCGGCGAAGCGCCCTTCTACACGCTCGGGCCGCTCACCACCGACATCGCGCCGGGATATGACCATATTACCAGTGGCATCGGCGCTGCGATGATCGGCTGGTACGGCACAGCCATGCTCTGTTACGTCACGCCCAAAGAGCATCTGGGCCTGCCCGACCGCGACGATGTGAAGGTTGGCGTGGTCACCTACAAGCTGGCTGCGCACGCAGCGGATTTGGCAAAAGGCCACCCGGCAGCCCAAGTCCGCGACGACGCGCTGAGCAAGGCACGCTTCGAATTCCGCTGGCGCGACCAGTTCAACCTCAGCCTCGACCCCGACACGGCCGAGCAATATCACGACCAGACGCTGCCAGCCGAAGGCGCCAAGACCGCGCATTTCTGCAGCATGTGCGGCCCCAAGTTCTGCTCGATGCAGATCAGCCAGGAAGTGCGCGAATTTGCTGCCAGGCAAAACCAGACCAGCGCCGGCTTTATCGCCGCTGATCCGATTGCGGCCGATGAAGCGGTCAACGGCATGCAGCAAATGGCCGAGAAATACCGCGAAGGCGGCGACCTTTACATGCCGGTGGAGACCTGATCGATGACCCCTCAAAAGCACTATGATCGCTGGCAATCGCTCGCCTTTGAAAGCTGGGCCTTGTGGGCCGAGGCCAGCACGGTGATCGGCCTGCGGATGATCCGCATGGCCGGCGGCGGCAAATTGGCCGAACGTGAGGGCAGCCGGATGATCACCGAAAAGATCGCCGCCAATGCCGAACTGGGCCTCGACCTGCTGCTGGGCGGCCCGCGCACTCCCGATCAGGCCGCGGCCAGGATCGTGCGGCATTACCGCAGCAAAGTCAGCGCCAACTATCGGCGTCTGGCCGGGTGAGCCGCGCGGCGACCGCGCTTCGCTTCGCCGTAGCGGCAATGGCGGCGGCATCATGCGGCGCAGGTGCAGCGCCGGCCCAGCAGTTTGATCCGATCACCTTTTTCACCGGCGCGACCGAAAGTGTCGGCTCGCTCAAGCAGGCCTTCGGCTCGCCCAAGGCAAGCCAAGTCACCGGCTTTGGCGCGGTGCGCGGCGATGGACTGTTTGTGCTTGATCAGACGGTGCATATTGCGGGCCAACCCGCGCGCCGCCGTCAATGGCTGCTTCACCAGATTTCGCCCGGACATTTCGGCGGCACGGTCAGCGACGCCAGCAGCCCGGTGACCATCGACGTGGCCGGTAACCGGCTGGTGATCAACTACACGATGAAGCAAGGCGGGCTGAAAGTGCAATCGGTCCTGACCATCGCGCCCGATGGCCGCAGCGGCCGCAACCAATCGGTCATCCGCAAATGGGGCATGGCGGCGGCCTCGCTGGACGAGGTGATTGTAAAGCGCTGAGGCGGGTTCGTCCTGCCAATTCGCCGCAAATCCCAAAGTTGGGACATAACCGCCGCTTTATCGGCTGCGCTCGACCAGCTTTTTGATCATCGATCTCACATCTGCGGGCTTATCGCCGCTGACAACTTCAACGTACCCGATTCCACCTCGGCGCAAGGCTTCTTTTTTGACAGCGTCGCGGGCTGCGGCAGAGCCTTGGTGGTGCCCGCCGCCCTGAAATTCGATCGCGTGCAGCGGCTGACAATTGATATCCACGATCAACAAGTCGACCCGTTTGGAATTGACTGCCAGGTAAGCATCCTGATCGCGGCTCGACAAAATTTCACCTAAACTGACCTGGCCCATGGCGCGCCAGCCGGGACTGAATTCGGCCAGTGATTGATCGATTACAGCCAGCAATCGGCGTTCCGGCTGGTTAAGCAGCGCGCGCGATTGAAACGACGCTTCCATGACCAGCCGCAATTGTTCGGCTGCGTCGGGTTTCAGGACTGCTTTGACGTCGTGACTGCCAACAGCGTGTCGATCCTTGCCAAATTTGACATCTTTGCCGGAGCTGCGCGGGTTTCGGCCGCGCCAGGCAGCTCGGCGCTGCGCGCGATATCGGCTTTCGACCAGCCGTTCGACGTACATCCCGCACACCGCGCCCAGCGCCAGCAAAGCCGCTAGCAGCCAAGGCTTGTCGATCAAGGCAACCAATTCTGGCGGCATGGCTGCACACTATTATGCAACCGCATGGCAGATCAAGGTTGATGGCGTTCGGGTTCGGTCACTGCAGTGCAGCAAGGGGGCTGCGGATTACTCTGTTTCGGAAGATGACGCCGCTTCTACCGAGGTCGCAGCGCGCTGGACGGTCACGCTGTAGGCGTTGCCAGCAGGATCGGGAGCGCCAACGTCTGCCGCCGCCTGGTTCGTCCAAGTGGTTTCGAGGTCAGTGCCGGCGGGCGGATCATACTGGACCAGGTTCGCCTCAGGCTGTGTCTGCTGCTGGTT
>JAYVRQ010000124.1:0-7562 GCA_043776145.1 Chthoniobacteraceae bacterium | reverse complement strand
ACGGTCGAGCAGGGCGTCCTCGACATCAGCGGCCTCGTCACCAGCGCCGCCGCCACCGATGTCGCCGCGGGCGCGACGCTGCGCCTCGACGACGGGGCCATCGCCACCGACGCCGTGAACATCGCCGCCGGTGCGACGCTCTACTGCGGCGGCGGCAGCGCCATCACCGGCGACCTGAACAACGACGGCACCGCCACCCTCGCCGGCGATGAACTCATCATCACCGGCACCTTCGTCAACAACGGCAGCTTCATCTCCACCAACGGCACCCTCCAAATCGTTGGCGACGCCGTGAACAACGGCACCCTGCGCCTCACCGGCGCCGCGTCCATCATCGCGACCGGCACCTTTGAAAACAACGGCCTGCTCGATCTCCTCACCACCAACGCGGCGCTCCCCGCGAATTTTACGAACAACGGAATCGTCATCGCGAACACCGAACGCCGCATCCTCAGCGTCGCGAAAGCGGGCGCGAATTTTTCCTGCACCGTCTTCGGCTACACCGGCCACACCTTCCGACTCGAGCGCGCCGACACGCTCGCCGGGCCGTGGACTGCGATCGGCGGAACGCTGGCGGGCCTCGGCGCGATGCTCACCTTCACCGACACGGGCGGCGCAGTGGGCACTGCGCGGTTCTATCGGGTGAACGTCGGGCCGTGAACCCATGGAGCGGCGTGCGTCTCGCCGCCGACCCTCACGCCTCCGCGCAGCGGCCATCTCTCCACGTTCGGGATGCTGGCCGCTTCGCGGAGAGTGTGGGTCGGCGGCGGGACGCACGCCGCTCCGTGCTCACCGCCTCCACCGTTTCCCGAGCAATCTCACAAACCGGCGCTGAGTATCAATACGCCGGACATGGGTCTCGCTGGGGAGTTCTGTGCGGGCGTCAACGTAGTCCGCACTTTAGTCGGCACGGTGTTCGGTGACTCGGCGCGTGTTGTGTTTGCGAACGCCGCGCCGACTAAAATCGCGGACTACTTTCCTGCTTGCCGGGCGCGATGCGGTGTTCTTTAACCCACGGCCTCTCGCATGAATCCCACCATCCTCATCGTCGATGACGAAAAGCATACGCGCGAGGGGCTGCGGGCTTCGCTGGAGGATGCTTTCGAGGTTTATGTGGCGGGCGATATTCAGGGGGCGCTGAATGTTCTCGATGGAGACACGGTCGATCTGGTGCTGACGGATTTGCGTCTCGGCGGGGAGGATGGGATGCAGCTCGTGGACAAGGTGCTGGCACGGGCGCATCCGCCGATTGTGATGATGATGACGGCCTACGGTTCGGTGGATGCGGCGGTGGAGGCGATGAAACGCGGGGCGTATGATTTTGTAACGAAGCCGCTGAACATCGACCGACTCGAAGTGCTGATCGCGCGGGCTTTGCGGAGCAGGAATACGGAGAAGGAAGTGGTGGAGTTGAAGAAGGTGGTGGAGAAGAAGTTCGGGCTGGAGCGGCTGATCGGCGGGTCGCCGCTGATGGAGGAGGTTTTCGAGACGATCAAGCAAGTCGCGCCGACGCGGGCGACGGTGCTCATTCAAGGCGAGAGCGGGACGGGGAAGGAACTGGTGGCGCAGGGGCTGCACGCGCTGAGCGGGCGGCCGAAGCAGAAATTCGTGGCGGTACATTGCGCGGCGCTGACGCCGGAGTTGCTGGCGAGCGAGCTTTTCGGGCATGAGCGTGGGGCGTTCACCGGAGCGCACGAGCGGCGGATTGGGAGGTTCGAGCAGGCGGATGGCGGCACGCTTTTTCTCGATGAAATCGGCGAGATCGATGCGGCGACTCAGGTGAAGTTGCTGCGCGTGCTCGGCGAGGAGCGCGCGTTCGAGCGCGTGGGGAGCAATGCGCCGATCAAGGTGGATGTTCGGCTGGTGGCGGCGACGAACAAGGATTTGGCGAAGATGGTGGGCGAGGGGAAATTTCGGGATGATTTGTTTTTCCGCCTGAGCGTGGTGCCGGTGACGCTGCCGCCGCTGCGTGCGCGGAAGGAGGACATCCCGGTGATGGTGCGCGCGTTTTTGAAAACGACGGCGGAGGAAAATGGGAAGCCCGTGAGCGAACTGACGAGCGAGGCGATGCAGGCGATCCTGCGTTACGACTGGCCGGGAAATGTGCGCGAGCTTCGGACAGCGATCGAGCACGGGGTGGTGATGGCGACGGGGCCGAAGGTGACGCTGCGCGATTTGCCGATGCCGGTGCGCCAGGGTGGCGCGGCCTTCCCCGCGAGCACGCCGAAGTGGGAGCCGCCGAAGACCGAGCAATACAATTTGCACGAGCACGAAACGCAGCTAATCCTCCAAGCCCTCGACGAAACGGGCGGGAACATCACCCACGCCGCGAAGAAGCTGGGGATCAGTCGGCGCACGATGCACCGGAAGATCAACGAACTAAAACTCAAGCAACCCCCTGAACCGGAAAAACCCGAAACCCGAAATCCAAAATCCGAAACCAGCGAGTGAATGCCGCGAACTTGCCGGGACTGCTGGCGCGGGAGTCGCGTTCCGTCGTTTTCCAAACCTCTCCAACCTTTTGAATTTGTTTCGTCTTCCGGATTTCGGATTTCGATCTTCCCCTTCCCAATATGCCCACTGAAACGTCCATCCAAACATTCGTTCACAAACTGGAAGAAGGAGGCTGGGCGAAGTGGATTCGGCGGGCCGTGCTCGTGGCGGCGGTCGCTTACGTGGTGTCGCTGTGGATGTATTACGAAAGCGGGTTCAAAGGGCTGAATCACGAGCGGGCGATCGAGCAGGCGCAAATCTCGCGGGAAATCGCGCGGGGCAATGGCTTTTCCACCAAGATGATCCGGCCGCTGGCGCTGTGGCAGTTTCAGAAAAAGGACGGCACTTTCCCGCTGGAGAACACGCCGGACACGTATCACGCGCCGCTCAATCCGTGGATCAACTCGTGGTTCCTGCGGCTCACGAAGGACACCTGGGCGATGTCCACGAAGGAAACGGCCTACCTCAGCGACAAGGTGCTTGCCGCGGTGCAGACGTTCTTTTTCCTCGGCGCGATTCTCATCAACTATTTCACGGCCTGGCGTCTCTTCGATCAGCGGCTCGCGACTTTCGTTGTGACCATCCTGCTGGTCTGCCAGCGGTTTTGGGATTTCTCGATGTCCGGTCTGCCGCAGATGCTGATGCTGATGCTGTTCAGCGGCGCGGTGTACACGCTGGTGCGCGCGGTCGAGGCGCGGACGGCGGGGAAGAGCACTCTCTGGTGGGCGGTGGGAACGGGTGTGCTGTTCGGCCTGCTCGCGCTCACGCACGCGATGACGCTTTGGATTTTCGGCGGCGCGCTGCTCTTTGCGCTCATGTTCTTCGTGCCGCGCGGGCGGGATGCCGCGATCATGCTCGCGATCATGGGCCTGATGTATGCGCCGTGGATGGCGCGCAACATGAAGGTGTGCGGAAATCCGATGGGCCTGGGCTGGTATTCCGGGCTCCTCGAACTCAAAGGCACCGAGGGCGACATTATGCGCGCGATGGACATGAAGGCGGAGGGTATCACCCCCGCGCTTTTCCGGGTGAAGGTGCAGAGCGGGCTCATTAACCAGCTTTCCGAACTCTACAAATATCTCGGCTGCGTGCTCGTCGCGCCCGTGTTCTTCATCACGATGCTGCACCTTTTCAAACGCCCGGAAACTTCTGCGTTCCGCTGGTGTATTTTTCTGATGTGGATCTCCGCGCTGCTCGGCATGTCCGTCTTTGGCCTCCACAACGAAACCGTCCCGAACAACACCCTGCACTCGAACGATCTCCATGTGCTCTTCATCCCGATGCTCACCTGCTACGGCTTCGCCTTCGTGCTGCTCATGTGGTCGCGGCTGGACATCAACGTGCGCCTCGTGCGCCTCAGCTTCATGACCGCGATCTACCTGGTCAGTGCGATGCCCTTCATCCAGCAGTTGATCGAATTGGAAAAACCGCCCGCCGGGCGCATCCAGTGGCCGCCTTATATTCCGCCGTTCATCGCGATCCTGAATACCTGGACCAACGAGCGCGAGATCATCGCCTCGGACATGCCGTGGGCCGTCGCCTGGTACGCGGATCGCAAGAGCCTCTGGGTTCCCAAGACCGTCGCCGATTTCATCGCGCTCAACGATTACAAATCGCTCGGCAATCATCTCGTCGGCCTTTATCTCACGCCCGTCACCGGCGACCGCGCCTTCATGCGCGATGTCGTGAAAGGCGAATACAAGGAATGGGCACCGTTCGTCCTCCGCCAGGTGAATGTGAAGGACTTCCCGCTGCGCGCCGTCACCGCCATGCCGATCGACAACGAGTGTGTCTTCTACAGCGACCGCGACCGCTGGTCGAGCCGCGAGGAGTGACGCCGCAATCCAGTTTGCCATCGCGCCGTCCGCGGCGGTAGTGTGCGCGTCCGCATGGCTAAAACCACCGCTGATCCCGATTCCGAGCAAACCTTCGAGAGCGCCCTCGCGCGCCTCGAAGACATCGTGCAGCAGATGGACTCGCCGACGCTCCCGCTCGATCGACTGATCGCCGACTACGAGGAAGGCGTGAAGCTCGTGAAAGTGTGTGAGGCCCGGCTGAAGGATGCGGAGCAGAAGATCGAAATCATCACGCGCCGCGCGCAGTCGGACCCCGAACTCGCCACCTTCGACCCCGCGGCAAATCCCGCCGATTCCAAATCACCCGCCGGTCCCCGCAAGGACGTCCGACTTTTCTAAACCAACGCCTATGCAGCCCACCATCCTCTCGACCATCGCCTCGCCCGCCGACATCAAAGCCGTCGCGGACAAAGACCTTCCGCAGCTTGCCCAGGAAGTCCGCGACGAATTGATCCGCGTCCTCTCCGAAGAGAATCCGAAATCCGTCGGCGGCCATCTCGGGCCGAACCTCGGCGTCGTCGAACTGACCATCGCTCTGCACCGCGTTTTCGACACGCCCAAGGACAAATTCGTCTTCGACGTTTCGCACCAAGGCTACGTCCACAAACTTTTCACCGGACGCCGCGAACGCTTCGACACCATGCGCCAGTACGAGGGACTCAACGGCTTCCTCCTCCGCACCGAAAGCGAGCACGACTGTTACGGCGCGGGCCACGCCGGCACCGCGCTCAGCGCCGCGCTCGGCATGGCCGTGGGCCGCGACCGGCGCGGTTCGGATGAGCACGTCGTCTGCGTCGCGGGCGATGCGGCCTTCACCTGCGGCGTCACCTACGAGGCGCTCAACAACGTTGCCGAGCAGACCAAAAAACTCATCGTCGTCCTCAACGACAACGAATGGTCTATCGCGAAAAACGTGGGAGCCATCGCGACTTATTTCAACAAGATCGCCACGCACCCGACCTACGCGCACCTTCACGAAAAGGCGCAGCAATTCATCAAAACCATCGGTGGAAAATTCGCCGTCGATCTCGCGCACAAGGTCGAGGCCGGTGTGAAAAACCTGCTGCTCCCCAGCGTCATCTTCGAGGAACTCGGCCTCCGCTACTACGGCCCGATCGACGGCCACGATGTCGCGCTGCTCATCCAGACTTTCGAGTTTCTCAAAACGCAAAACGAGCCCGTACTCCTGCACATCCTCACCACGAAAGGCAAGGGCTTCGCGCCCGCGCTCGAGCAGCCCGCGAAGTTTCACGGCCTCGGAAAATTCGAGCCGAAAACCGGCAAGACCGCCTCGGCCAGCGCGCCGACCTACAGCGATCTCTTCGGAAAAACGCTCGCGAAATTCGCCGAGTCCAACAACAAAATCTGCGCGATCACCGGTGCCATGCCCACCGGCACCGGCCTCGTTCATTTTGCGAAAGCGCATCCCGACAAATACTTCGATGTGGGCATCGCCGAGGAGCACGCCGCGCTCTTCGCCTGCGGCCTCGCCACGCAGGGCTTCAAGCCGTTCCTCGCCATTTACTCGACCTTTATGCAGCGCGCCTACGACATGATTATCCACGATATGGCGCTGCAAAATCTCAACGTCGCCCTCTGCATGGATCGCGGCGGCCTCAGCGGCGACGACGGCCCCACGCATCACGGCCTCTTTGACATCGGCTACCTCCGCCACGTCCCAAACATCGTCCACATGCAGCCCAAGGATGAGGATGAATTTTGCGACATGCTCTGGACGATGGCGCACCACAACACCGGCCCCATCGCGATGCGCTACCCGCGCGGCTCCGGCACCGGCGCGGTTCCCAAAGCGCAGCCCAAACTTCTCGAAATCGGCAAAGCCGAAGTCATCAAACACGGCACGCAAGTCGCCCTCATCGGACTCGGCGGAATGTGCGCGATGGCCGAGGAAACCGCCGCGCTCCTCGAAGCCCGCGGCATCAGCGCCGCCGTCATCAACCCGCGCTGGATCAAGCCGCTTGATGCCGGCACCATTGAGTTCTTTGCCCGTGGCGCGGAAGTCGTCTGCACCTTCGAGGATCACGTTCTCCACAACGGCTTCGGCTGCGCCGTCATCGAGCACCTGAATGACGCCGGCATCAAAACCCAGGTCGTCCGCATCGGCTGGCCGGACAACTTCATCGAGCACGGAGCCGTCGATATTCTCCGGAGAAAGCACGGTCTCACCGCGCAGGTTGCCGTCGAAAAAATCCTCCCGCACGTCGCCACGCCGAACACCGCAAAGGCGGCTAAGAGCGTGGCGTGACTGTGAAATAAATCGGTAGTGGCTCAGCTTGAAAAAGCCCTGTCATGTTGAGCGGAGCGAAACACCTCTGACTATTTTCTTCTTCCGGCACGTCCGCGTCTTCCGGGTGCTCGGCGTCCTCCGCGGTATTCTCCATCGCCGTATTTAGGATAATTCGGTGGCGTCCTGCGGAGGGGTGCATTTAGTGCGGACGCCATGCGATTCACAATCACGCATCCAATTCCCGACTTTTGGCGCATATGTATTGAAACTATGCAAAACTCCGAGAATCAACGGTGGAATCACGCTTCAGTCGAAGCGTCTGACCGCCGCGTTTTCGGGCAACGCCAAAATTCCAGTGAATCCATCTGACTTTGACGCCGATGCGAGAAGCCAACGACCTCGCCCAAGCGCGACTTTTGCGGCTCATCGCCGTAAAAGACAAGCGGGCGCTGGGAGAACTCTACGATGATATGGCTTCCCCGTTGTTTGCCACATCCGTGCGGATTCTCGGTGATCGCCATGAAGCCGAGGAAGTCATTCAGGATGTGTTTGTGGAAATCTGGAACAAAGCCGCGGTCTTCGACGAATCGCTGGGCACTGCGTTTCACTGGGCGATGAGCATCGTGCGCAACCGTTCCATCGACCGCCTGCGCCTGCGGACGCGGCGTGCCCGGATCATCGACCGGCTGCAGGAATTTGCGCCCGCCGATCCGGTGCAGGCCGAGATGCAGCCGGTGCCGGGCTTGGGTATGGATGAAACGGCCCGGATCCACGCAGCGGTAAAGCGTCTCCCGGACGACCAGCGCCGCGCGCTCGAGATGGCCTTTTTCAATGGACAGACTCACGCCGAGATCGCGGAATCCACCGGCGAACCGCTGGGCACCGTGAAGGCCCGCATCCGGCGCGGGCTGCTGAGACTGCGCAGTGTTTTACAGGAGTACGCATGATTACCGAAAACCATCAGG
>JAYVRQ010000123.1:0-7586 GCA_043776145.1 Chthoniobacteraceae bacterium | reverse complement strand
CCGTGCCCGCCGGACGCCGCACTGGCTGGAACGACCAGTGATTCGTTTTCAATTTCAGCGAAGCCGTTGCTTCCTCCGCACCCGGCATCTTTGCCCCGCTGTCGATCCACGCGCGCAACGTCGCGATCTGTTCCGCCGTGAGCCGCTCACCTTTCGGCGGCATCTGCTCCTTCTTGTTTTCCGAAATCACCCGCTTGAACAAATAACTCTCCGCACTCTTCCCCGGCACCACGAGCGCCTCTCCCGATTCCCCGCCGCGCAAAATCCCGACCACCGAATCCAGCCGCAGCTTGCTCTTCTGCTTGTCCTCGCCGTGGCAGTCGTGACAGCGGTCCTCCAAAATCGGACGGACTTCTTTTTCAAAATCCACGTCACCGACCGCGGACGCCGACGCGCGCAAGGCCGCCGCAAGGATGAGCGAAAGACGATGGAAGGGAGCAGGCATGGAGGGACGCAATTTGCACGCAACCGTGCAGGAAAGCCATTCCTGGAACGGGGAAGCAAACGCACCAGTTTCAGAGCGAGCGCGCGCGGCGTGTTCCGGTTAGCACGCTCGTCCCGAGCGTTGGTTTTGGCGTCCCGCCAAGACGAACTTTTTTCGATGTGGACCGCAGGGACGATGATCGTCGCTCTTGTTCCGCCCCGCTGGGGCGATTTCGTTGTTCCGGCGAAGGTCCGGTGGTTCTCGCTCGCGGACTCGCTTCACCACCGGCTAACATCTTTCAAGCCTCCGGCTTGCAGAGCGCGGCACCATTTTCCCGAAATTGCGGTGCGTGACAGTAGAGGATAAGTCTCCTGGCGTTTGCAGTTTGGCGTTTGGCCGCGCGCGGCACACTCTCGGCATCACTTTGAATCCCATCGTTCCATTTTTACGGTTGGTCCGGCTTCCGTCGCGGTCGCTTCTGCTCGTGGTGTGCGCGTTGATTTTGGGGGGTTCGCTTCCGGTGTTTTTGTGGGATCGCGGGATGGCCGACTGGCCGGAGCGGACGTGGCAGTTGCAGGGCATCGAGGCGGAGCAGGGGATCGCGTTCACCGCGCGCTATCCCGGAGTGTGGCCGGGATTCGCGCTGGATTTCCGCACGGCGGAGGTGACGGAGGACGGTCGCGCGCTCTCGCGGGCGAAGCATGAATCCGCCGTGCGGGAAAAAGGCGGCGGCTCTTTCTTTCCGCGGACGAAGCGCGTCATTTTCGCGACGCGGGATGGCAGCGATCCGCGATCGAACGGACGGACTTACCGGCTACAATCGCAACTCCAGGTCTTCCCTCAAATCCGACTGGTCATGTGGGCGCTGTCCGCGGTCGCGATGGCGTTCCTGCTCCGGTGCGGGCACCGGGTGCTGGTGCGGCGGGCGGCGGGCGGCGCGGCGATTTCGCCGGGCGCGGGGTCGCCGGTTTTTTGGGCGTGCGCGCTCTTCGTCGCGGCGCTGGCGGTGCGCCTGCATTTCGCGTGGGCGAACCCATTTTACACCGACGGCATTTTCGCGATTCGCGGTGCGCCGTTTTCCGATGCGCGGGCCTGGAGCAAGATGGCGGAGGGGATGGCCGCGGGCGGCGGAGTGGATGTGGGATTCCCGGCAAAGCGCCCGCTTTTCTCGATGGTGCTGGCGCTGTTTTATACGTGGTCGGGAATTTCGATCCCGGTCGCGAAAGCCGTGCAGATGCTGCTTGGCGGGCTGACCTCGGCTTTTGTGTTCCTGATTTTTCGACGGCTCGGCGGGTTCTGGGCCGCGCTGGCGGCGGCGATTTTTTTCGCCATCGACCCGCAGCAGGTGGAGCAGACGGCGCAGTTGATGACGGAGCCGCTCGGCACTTTGTGCATCGTGCTTTCCACCTGGCTGCTGATGATGGCCGGGCCGCGACTGGCGCTGGCACCGCTGCTGGGCGCGGGGATCGCGCTGGGGCTGTCGAATCTGGCACGTCCGCTGACGCTGTTCGGCCTTCCTTTTTACGCGCTGCTGATCGGCGCGCAGGCGTTTCGGAGCGGCGGGCGGACGTGGCGCGCGCTGGCCGTTCCGGCGGGCGTGTTCACGCTGGGCGTGGCGATGTGCATTGGCCCGTGGGTCGTGCGCCAGCACTGGGTCCACGGCATTTGGTCGATCTCGGATAACAGCGCGTCGGGCTTGTTCGCGGCGAGCACGCCGGAGTACGGCGTGTGGTCGCCGGAGGCCGAGGCGCTCGCCGACAAGGCCGGCCTGCCGTACTCGGTGAAGGTCCGCTACGATTTTTTCCAACGCGGGTTTCGCGAAAATCTTGCGAAGTATCCGGGCTACTACCGGCGGCATGTTTTGGAAGGGCTCCTCCCCGCTGCGGCTGGCGGCAACATCGTCTCCGCGCATTTTCGCGCGGCGGGCTGGCTTGCCTTCGGCATGGTGGTGCTGTTCGGACTGAGGCGGCGCGCGTGGCTCCCGGTGATCGCGGCGGCGGGGTCGTGCCTGCTGCTCGCATTTGTCACGGCATCCGCCGCGCACTGGCTGGCGCTGGCGGGGTTCGTGTGGATGCTCTGCCGCAGGCCGTTTCCGGCGCTCGTCCTCGGCGTGACTTTCCTCTCGGCGATCCTCGGCAGCGCGCTCTTCGGCAATGCGGCGCTGTTTCGGATGCGCTACCTGATCGACTGGATCGAAGCAGGCTGCGCGCTCGTGGCGCTGCTGGAATGCAGCCGCGTCAGCATCGGCTTCCTCCTGCGCATCCCCGCCGCGGCCTGGATTGTGGCGGACGATTTGGAAGAACAAAAACCGCCGCACCGCGCGCTTCGCAAAACGCTGCAATGGGCCAGGGGGGGCGCCATCGCCTTCGTGCTTGTTTCGAGCGCGCGCCTCGTCGTGTTGAATACGTTTTTCCCGGCGAAGCCCGCGCCGAAAATCATCCTCGGCCTACCGGCCAGGCAGCAGGCGATGGCGCTGCTTGCGGAAAGGGTGCCGGAGTGGAAGCCGCTCGTGGCGCAAGTGGGAAAAGGAACGACCATCGCCGGGGTGCCGCCGGTGATGGTCCGCGCGGGCTGGGTCGGCGGTTACGCGCATTTTTTTCCGGCGAATCTGGATATTCATCGCCCCGAGCGTCTCTTCGAGCCGCGTCCCTATCCCCGCTCCATCATCGAAGTCTTCAAGGGCCGGAACTCTTTTGGCAGCTTTCCGACGATGGGAATTTTCGCGGGAGAACTGCCGCCCGCCCTGCGCGACTGCCCGTGCATCCTCGCCGGATTTTTCATCGACGATCCGCTCAAGGAAGTACACCGCTTCCAGACGATCGAAATCCTCGCGGTGATTCCGGGGAACGAAGTCACGGCGGAGGCCGTGGGGCGTGCGGTGCTGGCGTCACCGGTGCCTGAGACGAAGGCATGGATCGAAGCGATCAAGGCGCGGCAGGCGGCGGAGCCATCGCGGTAAAACTTGCCCTCGACGCCATGCCTCATGTGGACTGCGCCGAACATGGGCAGTCCCGCTTTCACCACCGCCACGCCGCTCGATCAGCACAACGTCGAGATTCACGAGAACCGCGCGGCGTGGAAGGCGAAGCCGCTGCTGCGCGAGGTGTACGCGCATTTTTACCGCATGACCCGCGACCGGCTGCCGCGCGAGCGGAAGGGCGCGGTGATCGAGATCGGTTCGGGGATGGGGAACATCAAGGAGTGGATTCCCGAATGCGTGACGACCGATCTTTTTTCAAATCCGTGGCTTGATCGCGTGGAGAGCGTGTATCGCCTGAGCAGCGCGGATGGCTCGGCGAGTACGTTCATTTTGTTCGATGTGTTTCATCACCTGCGGCATCCCGGCGCGGCGCTCGCGGAAATGCGGCGGGCTTTGGAGAAAGGCGGGCGCGTGATTTTGATTGAGCCGGACATGGGCGCGCTCGGGCGGTTTATTTTCGGGCGCTTTCATCACGAGCCGCTCGGGCTCGGGGAAAAAATCGAATGGGACGCGCTGCCGGATTGGGATTCGAGTTGCCACGGTTATTACGCGGCGCAGGGAAATGCGGCGCGTGTTTTTGTGGATGGCGAATTTCGGGAAAAACTCGCGGGCTGGCGCGTGCTCGAAGTGAAGCGGATGCCCGCGTTTTCCTACATCGGCAGCGGCGGATTTCGCGGGCCGCAGGTGTATCCGCGCCTCCTGCTGCCGCTCGTGCGCGCCGTCGAAAATATCTTCGCGATCCTGCCCGGCGTTTTTTCCACGCGCCTGCTCGTCGTCCTCGAACGCCATGACTGATCTTCCCGTCCTCACGCGCGAGCAGATCGAGCGGACGCGCGCCTTTTACGAAAACGAGGGCGTCGCGCGCGGGGCGTCGGGACATCAGTATCAGGAATTGCTCGCGCACTATTACCGGCTGCTCATTCCCGCCGAGGCGAGCGTACTGGAGATCGGCTGCGGCGCGGGCGAATTGCTCGGCCTGTTGCCGAATCGCCGCGTGACCGGTGTGGACCTTTCCGCGAAGCACATCGAGGCTGCGCGCGTGGCGGTGCCGCACGGCGTTTTCCAGGTGCAGGCGGGCGAGGAACTCGCGATTGAGGGGCCGTTCGATTTCATCATCATCTCCGAGACGGTGAATCTTGCCGCCGACGTGCAGCGCGTCTTCGAGCGCGCGCTCGCGGTGTCGCATTCGGGCACGCGGCTCGTGGGTAATTTCTACAGCGCGCTGTGGCGTCCCGTGCTCGGCCTCGCGACCGCGATGGGTCTGCGCGGTCGCGCGCCGCAGGGAAACTGGCTCGATCGCGGCGATGTGAAAAATCTGCTCGATCTCGCGAATTGGGAGGTGCTGAAATTTCAGCCGCGCATCCTGCTGCCAGTCGAAATTCCATTCGTGAGCACGCTGCTGAATCGCTGGCTCGCGCCGCTGCTGCCGTGGCTGTGCCTCACGACCTTTTGCATCGCGCGGCCGCGTCCGCCGCGGAAGCGCGAGCGCGAATTCACCGTCTCCGTCGTCGTCCCGGCACGGAATGAATCGGGCAACATCGAGAACATCGTGCGCCGCACGCCGGAACTCGGCGCGGGGACGGAGCTGGTTTTCATCGAGGGAAATTCGACCGACGATACGTGGGAGAAAATCCAGGAAGTCGCCGCCGCGAATCCGGGCCGCAACATCAAGACGATGCGGCAGACGGGCCGTGGAAAAGGGAACGCCGTGCGCGAGGCGTTCGCGGTTTGCACGGGCGAAATCCTGATGATTCTCGACGCCGATCTCACGATGCCCGCCGAGGAGTTGCCGAAGTTTTACGAAGTCGTCGCGTCCCGTCACGGCGAGTTCGCGAACGGCGTGCGGCTCGTGTATCCGATGGAATCCGAGGCGATGCAGTTCGCGAATCTCTGCGCGAACAAGGCGTTCGGGATCATCTTTAGCTGGCTGCTCGTCCAGCCCGTGAAGGACACGCTCTGCGGGACGAAGGTGCTCTTCCGCGCCGACTACGAAAGGCTCGCGCGGCAGCGCGAATACTTTGGCGACTTCGATCCGTTCGGCGATTTCGACCTGCTCTTCGGCGCGGACAAGCTGCTGCTGAAAATCGCCGACGTGCCCATCCGCTACCGCGACCGTACCTACGGCGACACGAACATCCAGCGATGGCGGCACGGCGTGCTGCTGCTGCGCATGGTGCTCTTCGCCGCGCGGAAACTGCGGTTTATCTAATGTCCGCCTTCGCCGCCCGCTTCAACCGTCTCCCGATGTGGCATCGCCGTCTGCGCGTGTGGGGCGCGGACTTCCGCGCGTGCTCGTTCGACCGGCTCGTGTATCTCGCGCTGCACCGGCTCGGCTTCATGGGACGCGGCGAGCGCGCGTTTTTTGAAACGCAGATTCAACCCGGCATGAACGTCGTCGAAGCCGGCGCGAACATCGGCGTGTACACGATCCAGCTTTCACGACTCGTCGGCCCGGAAGGCCGCGTCTTCGCCTTCGAGCCGGACCCGCATCTCTTCGCGTGCCTGCGCGAAAATCTCGTCCGTGCGGGAATCAAGAACGTCGAGCCGCACCACTGCGCGCTCGGCTCCGCGGCGGGAAAACTTTCGCTCGCATGGGACGGCCTGAACAGCGGCGACACGCATCTTTCGCGCGAAGCGCAGCCCGGCGCGGTGCCGGTGGAAGTCGCGCGTCTCGACACCGTGCTCGCGGGCAGGCGTGTGGATTTTTTCAAGCTCGACGTGCAGGGCTGGGAACTCGAAGTCCTGCGCGGGATGACCGGCCTCTTCCCCGCGAATCCCGCGCTCCACCTCTTCGTGGAATACTGGCCCGCCGGCCTCCGCCGCGCCGGGACCGAACCCGCCGCGCTGCTCGCGTTTTTTCAAGAACACGGCTGGGAACTGGCCGGTACGCCTGATTTGCGGGCGATGGACGCCGCGCGCTTTGCGGCGTGGGATGCAAAGCCGAAGGCGTTTCAAAACGTGTTTGCGACGCGGCGCGCGTAGCAGGATTTCCGGGGAGCGCGCGCGTCTCGCGTGCTGGCGAAGGCGTCCCGCCTTCGCGGACTTTCAGAACGCGTCGTTTCAGATTTCGTATCACCTGATTTGCAGCGAGAGCGCAGGGAAGTTCGTTTCGGCGAGACGCCGAAACCAGCACGCGGGACGCGCGCGCTCCCCGGAATCTGCCGCCGCCCGCTTTCTTTGATTGAGATGCGAGCGGCTCGCGCGTTGCATCGCAGCCTTGAACTGGCTCCGCAAACTCACCGCCCGCAAAGCCGTCTTCCGCCGGCTCCCGCGGCTGCTCCGCAAGGGGCGCGTGCCGATCCTGCTCGCGTGGGCCGCGCTGATCTTCGCCATTTCGCAGACAAACTGGTTTGGAAATTTCACGCTCCTCCAGCAAGTCGAGCAGGCGCTCATCGACCGGCGCTTTCAACTGCGAGGGAAACTGCCGGCCAATCCCGATGTCGTCATCATCGGCATCAAAGATTCGTCGCTCGAACAAACGGCGCTCGAAGGACTCGCCGTGGAATCCGAAGGCGTCGCCCTGATGGCGGCGCAACGCTTCCCGTGGAACCGCAAAGTGTGGGCGCTGCTCATCGAACGGCTGATGCAATCGGGCGCGAAAGTGGTCGCGCTCGATTTGATCCTCGATGGCGACAATCCCGGCACGGATGAACTCGCCGCCGTCGTCGCGAAATACCGCGACCGCCTCGTGCTCGGCTCGCGCATCAGTTACGTCAGCACGGGCAGCGGTGGCAATCAGATCGCCTACACCACTCCCGCCACGGCGCTCGTCGGGGAAGGCGACAACTCGGCTCTCGTGGGTGCCTGTCTTTATCACCCGGAGATCGATCAGGTCATCCGGCGTTTCGATGGGCGCACTTCGCTCGGGCACGAATTGGCGCTCATTGGCGTGGGAGGCATGGAAGACGACCCCGACGACATTGTGAGTTTCGCGCCGCTGGCCGTGGCGAAATTCACCGGCCCGTCTGCGCCGCACGGCTACCGGCTGCCGATCGCGTTTCAAGGCCCGATCAGGACTTACACCCACCTGCCCATCGAGGACGTGTTCACCGACCGCATCTTCTCGACCGATCCGAGATTCGCGGGCGGCAAAGCATTCAAGGACAAACTGATCTTCGTCGGCCCCATCGCGGAAATCATGCACGACATCCACAATACTCCATTTGGCGGGATGCCGGGCGT